>NZ_KV818086.1:0-186216 GCF_001814835.1 Streptococcus sp. HMSC072D07 | reverse complement strand
TCAATGAAAATCAAAGAGCAAACTAGGAAGCTGGCCGCAGGTTGCTCAAAACATGGTTTTGAGGTTGTGGATAGAACTGACGAAGTTAGCTCAAAATACTGTTTTGAGGTTGCAGATGGAAGCTGACGTGGTTTGAAGAGATTTTCGAAGAGTATTAGTTAAAAACCTTGATAAAGGAGAAATAAAGATGGCAGAAATTTATCTAGCAGGTGGCTGTTTTTGGGGTCTAGAGGAGTATTTTTCACGTATTTCTGGAGTGCTAGCAACCAGTGTCGGCTACGCTAATGGCCAAGTCGAAACGACCAATTACCAGTTGCTCAAGGAAACAGACCATGCAGAGACTGTTCAAGTGATTTATGATAAGAAAGCTGTGTCACTCAGAGAGATTTTGCTTTATTATTTCCGTGTTATTGATCCCTTGTCTATTAACCAGCAGGGGAATGACCGTGGTCGCCAATATCGAACGGGAATCTATTATCAGGATGAAGCAGACTTGCCCGCTATCTATAGAGTAGTGCAGGAGCAGGAGCGTATGCTGGGTCGAAAGATTGCAGTAGAAGTGGAGAAACTTCGCCACTACATTTTGGCTGAAGACTACCATCAAGACTATCTCAAGAAAAATCCTTCCGGTTATTGTCATATCGATGTGACCGATGCTGAGAAGCCATTGATTGATGCCTCTAACTATGAAAAACCTAGTCAAGAGGTGTTGAAGGAAAGCTTAACTGAGGAATCCTACCGTGTTACACAAGAAGCTGCTACAGAGGCTCCATTTACCAATGCCTACGACCAAATCTTTGAAGAGGGGATTTATGTAGACATCACGACGGGTGAACCGCTTTTTTTCGCTAAGGATAAGTTTGCTTCAGGTTGTGGTTGGCCAAGTTTTAGTCGTCCGATTTCTAAGGAATTGATTCATTACTACAAGGATTTGAGTCATGGAATGGAGCGAATCGAGGTTCGTTCTCGGTCAGGAAATGCTCACTTGGGTCATGTTTTCACAGATGGACCTCGGGAGTTAGGTGGCCTGCGTTACTGTATTAATTCTGCTTCCTTACGCTTTATAGCCAAGGATGAGATGGAAAAAGCAGGATATGGCTATCTATTACCTTACTTAAACAAATAAAACTGAGAGGGTGGGGCTTCCCACTTTCTTCATTTCCAGAATAAGAATAGAAGGGATCTATGAAACACTTACTATCTTACTTCAAACCCTATATCAAAGAATCAATTTTGGCTCCCCTGTTCAAGTTGCTAGAAGCTGTTTTTGAGCTCTTGGTTCCCATGGTGATTGCTGGGATTGTTGACCAATCCTTGCCCCAGAGAGATCAAGGGCATCTATGGATGCAGATTGGTCTGCTCCTTATCTTTGCAGTGATTGGTGTTTTAGTGGCCTTGGTAGCCCAGTTTTACTCAGCCAAGGCAGCGGTGGGTTTTGCCAAAGAACTGACAGACGACCTTTATCGTCATATTCTTTCCTTACCCAAGGACAGCAGAGATCGTTTGACAACTTCTAGCTTGGTGACCCGCTTGACTTCGGATACTTACCAGATTCAGACTGGTATCAATCAATTCCTGCGCCTCTTTTTGAGAGCGCCTATTATCGTTTTTGGAGCCATTTTTATGGCCTATCGCATCTCGGCTGAGCTGACTTTCTGGTTCTTAGTTATGGTTGTCATTTTGACGATTGTCATTGTCGGTCTCTCTCGACTGGTCAATCCTCTCTACAGCAGTCTCAGAAAGAAAACGGATCAGCTGGTTCAGGAAACGCGTCAGCAATTACAAGGCATGCGAGTTATTCGTGCTTTTGGTCAGGAAAAACGAGAGTTACATATTTTTCAAACTCTTAACCAAGTTTATGCTAGATTACAAGAAAAGACGGGTTTCTGGTCTAGTTTGTTAACACCTCTGACCTATCTGATTGTTAATGGAACTCTTCTCGTCATCATCTGGCAGGGCTATATTTCAATTCAAGGAGGTTTACTCAGTCAAGGTACCCTGATTGCTCTTATCAACTACCTCTTGCAGATTTTGGTAGAATTGGTTAAGCTCGCCATGCTGATCAATTCACTCAACCAATCCTATATCTCAGCCAAGCGAATTGAGGAAGTTTTTACTGAAGCTCCAGAAGATATTTTTTCAGAATTAGAACAAAAACAAGCTACCGGTGATCGGGTTTTGCAAGTCAAAGAATTAACCTTTACCTATCCTGATGCGGCCCAGCCTTCTCTGAGAAACATTTCCTTTGATATGAAGCAAGGGCAAATCCTTGGTATCATCGGGGGAACTGGTTCAGGTAAATCAAGCTTGGTGCAAGTCTTACTTGGTCTTTATCCAGCAGACAAGGGGAGCATTGACCTTTATCGAAATGGACGTAGTCCTCTTAATCTTGAGCAGTGGCGGTCTTGGATTGCCTATGTGCCCCAAAAGGTCGAACTCTTTAAAGGAACTATTCGTTCCAACTTGACTCTGGGTTTTAATCGAGAAGTGTCTGACCAAGAACTCTGGCAAGCCTTGGAGATTGCGCAAGCTAAGGATTTTGTCAGTGAAAAGGAAGGACTCTTGGATGCCCTAGTTGAGGCAGGAGGGCGAAATTTCTCAGGCGGACAAAAACAAAGGCTGTCTATCGCCCGAGCAGTCTTGCGTCAAGCTCCATTTCTCATCCTAGATGATGCGACCTCAGCTCTCGATACCATCACAGAATCCAAGCTCTTGAAAGCTATCCGAGAAAATTTACCTAACACGAGTTTAATCTTGATTTCTCAACGGACTTCGACACTTCGTATGGCTGACCAGATTCTCCTCTTGGAAAAAGGTGAGCTCTTAGCTATCGGCAAGCACGAGGACTTGATGAAGTCCAGCCAAGTCTATCGCGAAATCAATGCATCCCAACATGGAAAGGAGGACTAGCATGAAACGACAAACTGCAAACCAGACGCTCAAGCGTTTGGCTAAGGATTTATTAAGCCATCCTTTCCTCCTTTTCCTAGCCTTTCTAGGAACTATTGCCCAAGTTGGCTTATCAATTTACTTACCTATTCTGATTGGGCAGGTCATTGACCAGGTCCTAGTTGCTGATTCTTCACCAGTTTTTTGGCAGATTTTCATTCAGATGATCTTGGTAGTCATAGGAAATACTCTGGTACAATGGGCCAATCCTCTTCTTTATAATCGTCTAATCTTCTCTTATACCAGAGACTTGCGAGAGCGAATCATCCATAAACTTCATCGGTTACCGATTGCTTTTGTGGATCGGCAGGGCAGTGGAGAGATGGTCAGTCGTGTGACTACAGATATAGAACAGTTGGCAACTGGCTTGACCATGATTTTTAACCAATTTTTCATTGGTGTTTTGATGATTTTGGTTAGTATTCTAGCCATGCTCCAAATTCACCTTCTCATGACCCTCTTGGTCTTGCTGTTGACGCCCCTGTCCATGGTGATTTCACGCTTTATTGCCAAACGCTCCTATCATCTCTTCCAGAAGCAAACAGAGACGAGAGGAATTCAGACTCAGTGGATTGAAGAGTCGCTTAGCCAGCAGACCATTATCCAGTCCTTCAATGCTCAGACAGAGTTTATCCAAAGACTGCACGAGGCGAATGCCAACTACGCAGATTATTCTCAGTCAGCCATCTTTTATTCATCAACGGTTAATCCTTCAACTCGCTTTGTCAATGCGCTCATTTATGCCCTTCTTGCTGGAGTGGGAGCCTATCGTATCATGATGGGGTCCACCTTGACCATCGGACGTTTAGTGACTTTTTTGAACTATGTCCAACAGTACACCAAGCCCTTTAATGATATTTCTTCAGTGCTAGCTGAGTTGCAAAGTGCTCTCGCTTGCGCAGAGCGTGTCTATGCTGTCTTAGAAAGTCCTGAGGTTGTTGAAACAGGTAAGGAAATCTTGACCAGTGACCAAGTTAAGGGAGCCATTTCCTTTAAGCATGTTTCTTTTGGATACAATCCCGAAAGGATCTTGATTAAGGATTTGTCTATCGATATCCCAGCTGGCAGCAAGGTAGCCATCGTTGGTCCGACAGGTGCTGGTAAGTCAACTCTTATCAATCTCCTCATGCGTTTTTATCCTATTAACTCGGGAGATATCTTGCTAGACGGTCGTTCCATTTACGACTATACCCGAGCGTCATTGAGACAGCAGTTTGGCATGGTACTCCAAGAAACCTGGCTCAAGCAAGGAACCATTCATGACAATATTGCCTTTGGAAATCCTGATGCCAGTAGGGAGCAGGTGATTGCTGCTGCCAAAGCAGCCAACGCAGACTTTTTCATCCAACAGTTGCCACAGGGATACGATACCAAGTTGGAAAATGCAGGAGAATCTCTATCTGTCGGTCAGGGCCAGCTCTTGACCATCGCCCGAGTCTTTCTAGCTATCCCAAAGATTCTTATCTTAGACGAAGCAACTTCTTCCATCGATACACGAACAGAAGTGCTAGTACAGGATGCCTTTGCCAAACTCATGAAGGGGCGCACAAGCTTTATTATTGCTCACCGTTTGTCAACCATTCAGGATGCGGATCTGATTCTAGTCTTGGTAGATGGCGACATTGTTGAGTATGGGAACCATCAGGATCTCATGACTAGAAAGGGCAAGTATTACCAAATGCAAAAAGCTGCGGCTTTTAGCTCTGAATAATCCTTTCTATTTTGCAATATTATGGAAAAAAGTTGCCTTCGGGTGACTTTTTTGTTACAATAGCTAGAAAAATTATTCACTGTAAATTGTCTTATAGAAAAGGAGCCTATAATGAAAGTCTATCAGCATGTAAATATCGTGACTTGTGACAAAGATTTCCATGTTTATTTGGATGGTGTCTTAGCCGTTAAGGACTCTCAAATCGTCTATGTCGGCCAAGAGGAGCCAGAGATTTTAGAGCAGGCTGAGCAGATTATAGACTATCAGGGAGCCTGGATCATGCCTGGTTTGGTTAATTGCCATACCCATTCTGCTATGACAGGTTTGCGAGGGATCCGGGATGATAGTAATCTCCATGAATGGCTCAATGACTATATCTGGCCAGCAGAAGCAGGATTTACTCCCGATATGACTACCAAGGCAGTCAAAGAAGCTCTGACAGAGATGCTCCAGTCAGGAACAACAACCTTCAACGATATGTATAATCCTAATGGTGTGGATATTGAGCAAATTTATCAGGCAGTTAAGGAATCTAAGATGCGTTGTTATTTCTCACCGACCCTCTTTTCTTCAGAGGCAGAAACAACTGCTGAGACTATAAGCAGAACACGAGCCATCATAGAGGAAATCTTAGGATATGAAAATCCAAATTTCAAGGTTATGGTAGCTCCTCATTCTCCCTATAGCTGTAGTAGAGACTTGCTGGAAGCAAGCATAGAAATGGCAAAAGAACTGGCCATTCCTATCCATATCCATGTGGCGGAGACCAAGGAGGAATCAGGAATTATCTTGAAATGCTATAGCAAACGCCCTCTCGCCTTTCTAGAAGAACTAGGTTACTTAGATCATCCGTCTGTCTTTGCTCACGGGGTCGAATTAAACGAGAGAGAAATTGAACGCTTGGCAACTTCTCATGTGGCAATCGCCCATAATCCTATCAGTAACCTCAAACTGGCCTCAGGGATTGCTCCAATCATCCAACTCCAAAAAGCAGGAGTAGCAGTCGGAATTGCGACAGACTCGGTTGCTTCCAATAACAATCTAGATATGTTTGAGGAAGGACGGACTGCAGCCCTTCTTCAAAAGATGAAAAGTGGAGATGCCAGCCAATTTCCTATCGAGACAGCCCTTAAGGCGTTGACGATCGAAGGAGCTAAGGTTCTAGGAATGGAAAAGCAGATAGGAAGCCTAGAAGTTGGCAAGCAAGCGGATTTTCTGGTCATTCAACCACAAGGAAAAATCCATCTTCAACCTCAGAAAAATATGCTCTCTCATCTGGTTTATGCTGTCAAATCCAGTGATGTTGAAGATGTTTATATCGCTGGAGAACAGGTGGTTAAGCAAGGCAAAGTTTTGACAGTAGAGATTTAAAAAAATTTAAAAAAAGTTTGCAAAAATCTTGCATTCTTTTTTTGTCTATGCTATACTTATATACGGTTTGAAAAAACTGCCTAAGACAGTAGGGGAGCTCGACTCATAAGTATCCTACCGAGGACAAAACGTATCATGTAAAAAGAAGCGTATTGTACTTTCGTGTCTAGGTTTGGGCGCGTTTTTCTTTTGGAAAATTTCCCCAAGCAAAATAATAACGGAGGTGAACACACTAATGAGTGAAGCAATTATTGCTAAAAAAGCGGAACTAGTTGACGTAGTAGCTGAAAAAATGAAAGCTGCTGCATCTATCGTCGTTGTAGACGCTCGTGGTTTGACAGTTGAGCAAGATACAGTTCTTCGTCGTGAGCTTCGTGGAAGCGAAGTTGAGTATAAAGTCATTAAAAACTCAATCTTGCGTCGTGCAGCTGAAAAAGCTGGTCTTGAAGATCTTGCATCAGTATTTGTTGGACCATCTGCAGTAGCATTTTCTAACGAAGATGTTATCGCACCAGCGAAAATCTTGAACGATTTTGCTAAAAACGCTGAAGCACTTGAAATCAAAGGTGGTGCAATCGAAGGCGCTGTCGCATCTAAAGAAGAAATCGTTGCTCTTGCAACTCTTCCAAACCGCGAAGGACTTCTTTCTATGCTCCTTTCTGTACTTCAAGCGCCAGTGCGCAACGTTGCTCTTGCAGTCAAAGCGGTTGCAGAAAGCAAAGAAGACGCAGCTTAATCTTAAGCTACGCAGCGTAGCCTAGCTACGTAAAAACTATTATAAAATTTAAAACTTATTTGGAGGAAATAACAATGGCATTGAACATTGAAAACATTATTGCTGAAATTAAAGAAGCTTCAATCCTTGAATTGAACGACCTTGTAAAAGCTATCGAAGAAGAATTTGGTGTAACTGCAGCTGCTCCTGTAGCTGTTGCTGCAGCTGGTGCTGCTGACGCTGGTGCTGCTAAAGACTCATTTGACGTTGAGTTGACAGCTGCTGGTGACAAAAAAGTTGGCGTTATCAAAGTTGTACGTGAAATCACTGGTCTTGGACTTAAAGAAGCTAAAGAACTTGTTGATGGTGCACCAGGTGTCATCAAAGAAGGCGTTCCAACTGCAGAAGCTGAAGAAATCAAAGCTAAATTGGAAGAAGCTGGAGCTTCAGTTACTCTTAAATAATAGAGCAACTACATTAGTAGCTTAAAAAACATATAAAACCGCTATTCTCAGGAGTAGCGGTTTTTTCTGTTACGATTTAAAATGGGTAAACCTACTTGAAATTATAGTCTGATACGAAAGTTCTAGTTTTTTTACTAACAATTACTAGAATCTTGATAGAAATTCAATTTTTTTCTTGACCCTGACCTTAGGGAAGGGATTATACTAATAGTAGATAAGAAAGGAGATTATTATGCAAATCAATACGATTCGTTCAGATAAAGTTTATCAGGAGATGCTCGAGCTTCCTTTAGAAAAGAGAGAAGATCTCTTTCGAGCTAAAATATTAGAACCTTTTGCAACCAAATACCAAACTCAACACATTCCTTTAAAAGCAAAGTACCCTGGAGGATTTGATGCTCTATTCCTACTTGGCTTTATGAATCTGTTGCCCGCAACTCTCTCGGGAAAGGATAGACCGGCTATTGATGCCCTGAGCTCTGATCAACTCTGGCAAGACTGCCAGGATACCATTAAAAGAAGTATTGGCCTTTTTGAACAGGCTGGCTATGATTTAGAGGTTGAGGATTACCATTTTACTATTTTATTGGGCAATCCAGAAAAACCTATGCTACAGCTCAATAAAGGTTACAGCGGAGATGGTGGAATCCCAGGTTATCTCATGTTAAGCATACTGCCTAATGACTATACTTTGCCACGTATTCAAGCGGCATTGGCTCACGAGTGCAACCACAATGTCCGCTTCCAATTTATCAAATGGAACCAGCAGACGACACTAGCAGACTGGGTAGTCAGTGAAGGATTGGCAGAGTCTTTTGCTGCTGAGCTCTATGGCAAGGAGCTCATTGGACCCTGGGTTACTTCAACCAGTTCAGAGCAATTAGAGGAGATTAAGCCCATCATCTCAAGTCAGCTTCAGCTAACAGGGATGGCGGAAATGGCTCCTTATCTCTACGGTGATGAAATTGCAGAGCTTCAAGGTCAGATACCAGTTGGTATGCCTTATGCTGCGGGCTATGCTTATGGCTATCATCTGATACAAGCTTATCTAAAAAGGACAGGCAAGAGCATTATTGAGGCCACAGTAACATCAACAGAAGAGATTTTAGAGGCGACGAAAGACTTTTGGAAATGACACATTTTTGCTTGATAATCTGCTAGAATCTGATATAATGTAGGTGATTTCAGGAGGTGATAGTATGCACTATAAAAAAATTGAATTGAAGGTGACAGATCAAGGGATTCATGAGCGCAAGATTTTTCAAGGTGTTAAAATTTTTAGCCGTAGCAAGTTATCCAAAGATCAGAAAAGCATTCTAACACAGAAGATTTACCTGACTCCGAAGCAAAACATCGTTTACTATCAACGGACAGATGTCAACTATGACCAGAACTGGCAGCATAATAAGGACTATTACGAATTAGTTTATGGTCAGTTGGACAGAGAGACTGTTTTTAAGGTTTGTCAAGATTTTGACGAACTAAGTCCTTTTCTGGAAAATGAGCTGCTTGAGAAGATAAAAGAAAAGCAGTTAACAGGCAAATTTTTTGAAAAATTAGATATATAAAAATCCGGCTGCTTTTATAAGCAGTCGGATTTATTCTAGTGTGATAGTGCTGAAACAATACCTTGGGCAATCATAGCATTGGCTACGTTTTTGAAGGCAGCGATGTTAGCACCAGCCAGGTAGTCAGTACCAAGCCCGTATGTTTCAGCAGTTGTTTTAACTGTATTAAAGATATTGGTCATGATATCTTTGAGACGGCCAGAGTATACTGCCATCTATTCATCTGATGAGAGAGATTTTATCATCCAGATATTCATAGCTGGGTGGCCGGCGGCGTTAGAAAGTGGTTGTTGCAATGCTGTAAAACCATAATGCTGATAGATTGCCACAGCCGTAGCCAGTTCAGTAGAGGTTTCTAGATAAAGTTGTTCATAACCTGCTAGGCGGGCTTCCTGGAATATCCGCTTTATCAAGCTGCTGGAATAACCTTTTCCACGACTGTTTTTAGTGACATACAGTTTTTGTAATTCAGCAATCTTATCAGACACAGGTGCAAAGCCACCACAGCCAACCAGCTGCCCTTCGTCTTCCAGGACAAAGTAAGCTGCTCTCTCTTGCTGTTGATAATAGTCGGCCAAATGATCTAGATGAGAATCAAAGTAGACAGTTCCTGGTTTGTCAAGCCCGAATTCTTCTAGGCTAGCTCTAATGAGTTGTGCTACAGCTGGATTGTCTCTCACTTCCATTGACCGTAAGTTCATCATTTGTCCTCCGATAGGATGTATCGACTAATTAAACAATACCTTGTGCAATCATAGCGTTTGCCACGTTTTCGAAGGCAGCGATATTTGCTCCTGCAAGGTAGTCAGTACCAAGTCCGTATGTTTCAGCAGTTATTTTAGCTGTGTTAAAGATGTTGGTCATGATGTCTTTGAGACGTCCATCAACTTCTTCACGGGTCCATGAGAGTCGAAGACTGTTTTGGCTCATTTCAAGCGCAGATACAGCTACACCACCAGCGTTGGCAGCTTTGGCAGGTCCGTAAAGGATTCCGTTTTCTTTGTAGACTTTAATCGCATCAAGGTCACTAGGCATGTTGGCACCTTCAGATACACAGATAATACCTTGAGCAACTAAGCGTTTAGCTGCGTCACCATTGATTTCGTTTTGAGTGGCACATGGGAGAGCGATGTCGTAGTTCCCAGCGTAAGTCCAGACAGAACCTTCATGGTAAGTAGCAGTTGCTTTCTCAGCTGCATACTCAGTCAAACGAGCACGGCGTTTTTCTTTAACATCAACCAAAAGGTCGAAATCAATACCGTTTTCATCGATGACATAACCGTTTGAGTCAGATACAGAGATGACAGTAGCGCCAAGTTCAGTTGCTTTTTGAAGAGCGTATTGAGCTACGTTACCAGAACCTGAAATGACCACTTTCTTACCAGCAAAACTGTTACCATTAGCTTTGAGCATTTCTTCAGTGTAGTAAACCAAACCATAACCAGTTGCTTCTGGACGAATCAAACTACCACCAAATCCAAGAGGTTTACCAGTCAAGACACCCGCATCAAATTGGTTAAGACGTTTGTATTGTCCGTAAAGGTAACCAATTTCACGTCCACCAACACCAATATCACCAGCTGGAACGTCAAGTGATGGTCCGATGTATTTTTGCAATTCAGTCATGAAGCTTTGGCAGAAGCGCATCACTTCAGCATCAGTTTTGCCTTTAGGATCGAAGTCTGATCCCCCTTTACCTCCACCGATAGGAAGTCCAGTCAAGACATTTTTAAAGATTTGTTCGAATCCGAGGAATTTCAAAATCCCTTGGTTTACAGTTGGGTGGAAACGAAGTCCGCCTTTATATGGTCCAACAGCTGAGTTGAATTGAACACGGTAACCACGGTTGACTTGTACTTTACCTTCACGGTCAACCCAAGGAACACGGAAAGAAATCACGCGCTCAGGCTCAGTGATGCGTGCCAAGATGTTTTCTTCGATATACTCAGGATGTTTTTCAAATACAGGTTCCAAAGTGCTGAAGAATTCTTCAACCGCCTGGAGAAATTCAGCCTCATGCCCGTTACGAGCTGTTACAGTTTCAAACACGCTTTGGATATATTCTTTAGCAGATGTCATATCGTTCTCCTTTTTGTTGTTATATTTTATTACATGAGCCATTATAGCAGAATTTTTTTTGAGTGTAAAGAAAAAAACAGAAATTTTCTAAAAATTCTTTCAATTTACAAAACCGAACGTTTTATATAGAAATTAGTTTCTCAAAGAGAAAATCTTAAAGTATGGTATAATATTAGAAATAAAAGGAATCAGGAGGATTAGAATCATGGTATCAACGAAAACACAAATAGCTGGATTTGAGTTTGACAATTGCTTGATGAATGCAGCGGGTGTGGCTTGTATGACGATAGGAGAGCTTGAAGGGGTCAAAAACTCAGCGGCAGGTACTTTTGTTACGAAGACTGCGACCTTGGACTTCCGTCAGGGAAATCCTGAACCACGTTACCAGGATGTTCCACTTGGTTCTATCAACTCCATGGGCTTGCCAAATAATGGCTTAGACTACTATCTGGACTATCTTTTGGACTTGCAGGAAAAAGAGCCAAACCATACTTTCTTCCTATCTCTGGTCGGCATGTCTCCAGAAGAAACACATACCATCTTGAAAAAAGTTCAAGAGAGTGAATTCAAAGGACTGACAGAGCTTAATCTCTCTTGTCCAAATGTTCCAGGAAAACCTCAGATTGCTTATGATTTTGAGACAACAGATTGTATCTTGGCAGAAGTATTTGCCTACTTTACCAAACCTCTTGGAATCAAATTGCCACCTTATTTTGATATTGTTCACTTTGATCAAGCGGCTGCTATTTTCAACAAATATCCACTCAAGTTTGTTAACTGTGTTAATTCTATCGGAAATGGTCTCTATATTGAAGATGAGTCTGTCGTGATTCGTCCCAAAAACGGTTTCGGTGGCATTGGTGGAGAGTATATCAAACCAACAGCTCTAGCGAATGTACATGCCTTCTACCAACGTCTCAATCCTCAAATCCAAATCATCGGAACGGGTGGCGTATTGTCAGGTCGTGATGCCTTTGAACATATCCTTTGTGGTGCTAGTATGGTACAGGTGGGAACCACCCTTCATAAGGAAGGCGTTGGTGCTTTTGAGCGCATTACCAATGAACTAAAAGCAATCATGACGGAAAAAGGGTACGAGAGCCTAGAAGATTTCCGTGGGAAATTGCGCTATATTGACTAAACAAAATAGAAAAACAAGAAGAAAGGAGAGAAGATGCTAGCCATAGAAGAGAGTCAAAACTTGTCTTTATCAAACTTATCTAGCTTGAATCTATTTACAGGGACAGACCAGGGCCAGTTTGAAGTTATGAAGAGTCAAGTATTGAAGCAGATTGGCTATGATCCAGCCGACCTCAATTTTGCCTACTTTGACATGAAAGAAGTAGCCTATAAGGATGTGGAACTGGAGCTGGTCAGTCTCCCTTTCTTTGCGGATGAGAAAATCGTGATACTTGATCATTTTGTCGATATTACAACAGCCAAGAAACGTTTTTTAACAGATGATGAACTCAAGTCATTTGAGGAATATCTTGACAATCCTTCACCAACGACTAAACTCTTAATTTTTGCAGAAGGAAAGCTGGATAGCAAGAGACGGTTGGTTAAACTTCTCAAACGTGATGCGACTGTCTTTGATGCAGTAGAAGCCAGAGAACAAGAACTCCGCCAGTATTTCCAAAAATGGAGCCAGAGACAAGGTCTGCAGTTTGCGGAAAAATCTTTTGAAAATCTACTTCTCAAATCTGGTTTTCAATTTAGTGAAATCCAGAAAAACCTCCTTTTTTTACAGTCTTATAAGTCAGACGGTGTGATAGAGGAGAAGGACATTGTCGAGGCTATTCCAAAGACTCTCCAGGACAATATTTTTGATTTGACTCAGCTTATTTTAGCTAAGAAGATTGACCTGGCCCGTGACCTAGTTAGAGACTTGACCTTGCAAGGGGAGGATGAGATCAAGCTCATAGCTGTCATGTTAGGACAGTTTCGTACCTTTACCCAAGTGAAGATTTTATCAGAGACTGGTCAGACGGAATCGCAGATCGCAAGCAGTCTGGGAACTTACTTGGGGCGTAATCCTAATCCTTATCAAATCAAGTTTGCACTGAGAGATTCGAGAGGGATTTCCATTGCCTTTCTCAAGCGAGCGATTTCTTATTTGATTGAAACAGACTACCAGATTAAGACAGGTGTCTATGAAAAAGGCTACCTGTTTGAAAAGGCGCTTTTGCAGATCGCGGCAGAAGCAAATTGAGCAAAAAACTTGAAAAAAGAGAATGATTGCGTTATCATTTTCATATAGAAAGAAAAAGAGGTATTACAGATGGCTATTATCTTACCAGACCTTCCATACGCGTATGACGCTTTGGAACCATACATCGATGCTGAAACAATGCACTTGCACCATGACAAACACCATCAAACTTATGTCAACAATGCAAATGCTGCTCTTGAAAAACACCCTGAAATCGGTGAAGACCTTGAAGCCTTGCTTGCTGATGTAGATTCTATCCCAGCTGATATCCGCCAAGCGCTTATCAACAATGGTGGTGGACACTTGAACCACGCTCTTTTCTGGGAATTGATGACTCCTGAGAAAACAGCTCCATCAGCAGAACTTGCAGCAGCAATCGATGCAACATTTGGTTCATTTGAAGAGTTCCAAGCAGCCTTTACAGCAGCAGCTACAACTCGCTTTGGTTCTGGCTGGGCATGGTTGGTTGTCAACAAAGAAGGGAAGCTTGAAGTGACTTCAACAGCAAACCAAGACACACCAATCTCAGAAGGTAAAAAACCAATTTTGGGCTTGGATGTTTGGGAACATGCTTACTACGTGAAATACCGCAACGTGCGTCCTGACTACATCAAAGCTTTCTTCTCAGTCATTAACTGGAACAAGGTAGACGAGCTTTACGCAGCAGCTAAATAATAAAATATGGAGGGAAGAATTGTTCTTCTCTTTTTAAGGTTATAAAGCAGAAGTCTGACAGAATCGTCAGACTTTTTTCATTTTCAGGATATTCGTGCCAACTTGTAGAAAATATGGTAAAATAGAGTGTTAAGTAATCATGGAAAAGGAAGACTATGCGTAAAGAAATTGCACCTGAATTATACAACTATAACAAGTTTCCTGGCCCAGAATTTCATATGAATGGGGATAAGATTGAGACTGAAGGAATCGCTTTTACCTTGGTTGAAAATATCAAGGATGCTTTCGATGTGACAGTCTTTAATCAACGCTTCTCAGAAGTGTTGACCAAGTTTGATTATGTCGTGGGGGACTGGAGCAATGAACAGCTTCGCCTACGCGGTTTTTACAAAGACGATCGAACAGAGGAAAAAATTGAAAAAATCAGTCGCTTACAGGATTATCTTTTAGAGTATTGTAGTTATGGTTGTGCTTATTTTGTCCTAGAAAACCAAGCGCCTAAGCGTGCGTCATTTGACAAGAAAATGCGTAAAAAAGAAGAGGAAAACCTTCCTAGAAGAGGCAAGAAACCTTCGCAAAACAAGAGAAAACCAAATGCGGATAAGAGAAATAGACGTCGTCATAAGGATCAAAAGTCTCAGAAAGAGGACAAGGGACAGCGCCATTTTGTCATTCGTCAGAAATAGATAGAGAATAAGGAGAAGAGATGAAACCGTCTATTTATAGTTTAACACGTCAAGCCATGCAAGAATGGGTATTAGAACAAGGAGAAAAAAAATTCCGAGCAGATCAAATCTGGGAATGGCTCTACCGTAAACGTGTCCAGTCCTTTGAAGAAATGACCAACCTTTCCAAGGATTTGATTGCTAAGCTCAATGACCAGTTTGTGGTCAATCCTTTGAAACAACGTATTGTACAAGAGTCGGCTGACGGTACTGTTAAGTATCTTTTCGAGTTGCCAGATGGTATGTTGATTGAAACAGTGCTGATGCGTCAACACTATGGTTTATCAGTCTGTGTGACCACACAGGTGGGATGTAACATTGGTTGTACTTTCTGTGCATCAGGCTTGATTAAGAAGCAACGTGACCTTAATAACGGTGAAATCGTAGCGCAGATCATGTTGGTTCAGAAATACTTTGATGAGCGTGGGCAGGACGAACGTGTCAGCCATATCGTTGTCATGGGAATTGGTGAACCATTTGATAACTACAACAATGTTTTGAATTTTGTCCGTACCATCAATGATGACAAGGGGATGGCTATCGGTGCTCGTCACATCACAGTTTCAACTTCAGGTTTGGCTCATAAAATTCGTGACTTTGCTAATGAAGGCGTACAGGTCAATCTCGCTGTTTCCCTTCACGCACCCAATAATGAATTGCGCTCAAGCATCATGAAGATTAACCGTGCCTTTCCGATAGAAAAGCTTTTTGCAGCTATTGAGTACTATATCGAAACAACTAATCGACGTGTGACCTTTGAATACATCATGCTCAATGAAGTCAACGACGGTGTTGAACAAGCCTTGGAACTGGCGGAGTTGCTCAAGAACATCAAGAAATTGTCTTATGTCAACTTGATTCCTTATAATCCAGTTAGTGAACATGACCAATATAGCCGTAGTCCTAAAGAGCGCGTGATGGCCTTCTACGATACCCTCAAGAAAAAAGGGGTCAACTGTGTTGTTCGTCAAGAACATGGTACTGATATTGATGCAGCTTGTGGACAATTGCGCTCCAATACAATGAAACGTGACCGCCAGAAGGCAGTCGCAGCGGTAAATCCATAAAATGACTAGAAAAAGAGAATTAATCTTAAGATTGGGAGTGGCTGTTTATAGTCTATGCATTGTCTGTTTTTGTTTTACTCCCCAGCCTCAACTTCCTACAGGAGTGGAAACTCCAGGTATTCAAACTTTTGGACGCCTGGTTTTTCTTTTAACTCCCTTAAACTCCCTGTGGAATCTAGGTGAAGTGACCAGTTTGGGACAAGTTATTTGGATCTTTTTGCAGAACATTTTAAATGTCTTCTTGCTCATCCCTCTGGTCTTTCAACTGCTCTACCTCTGTCCAAACTTACGAAAAACGAAAAAAATCGTATTTCTCAGTTTTCTTCTGAGCTTAGGAATTGAATGTACGCAGCTGGTCTTAGATTTTTTCTTCGACTTTAATCGCGTCTTTGAGATTGACGATTTGTGGACCAATACCCTAGGAGGCTATTTGGCTTGGGTCCTCTATAAAGGACTGCATAAAAACAAGATAAGGAATTAGAATGAGTATTTTAGAAGTTAAAAATTTGAGTCATGGTTTTGGTGACCGTGCAATTTTTGAAGATGTGTCTTTCCGTCTCCTCAAGGGAGAACATATCGGTTTAGTCGGTGCCAATGGTGAGGGGAAATCAACCTTTATGAGCATTGTGACTGGTAAGATGTTACCAGACGAAGGAAAGGTGGAGTGGTCTAAGTATGTGACTGCTGGCTACTTGGACCAGCATGCTGTGCTAAAGGAAGGTCAAACTGTGCGTGATGTACTCCGTACTGCCTTTGATGAGCTTTTCAAAGCAGAAGCACGTATCAATGACCTCTACATGGAAATGGCAGAAGAAGGAGCAGATATCGATACGCTGATGGAAGAAGTTGGAGAACTCCAAGACCGTTTGGAGAGTCGTGATTTTTATACTTTAGATGCCAAGATTGATGAAGTAGCGCGTGCCCTCGGTGTCATGGACTATGGTATGGATACAGATGTAACAGCCTTATCAGGTGGACAAAGAACCAAGGTGCTTCTGGCTAAACTTCTCCTTGAAAAACCAGATATCTTGTTGCTTGACGAGCCAACCAACTACTTGGATGCTGAACACATTGACTGGATCAAGCGTTATCTCCAAAACTATGAGAATGCCTTTGTCCTTATTTCGCACGATATTCCTTTCCTCAACGACGTAATCAATATCGTCTATCATGTTGAAAATCAACAGTTGACGCGTTACTCTGGTGACTACTACCAGTTCCAAGAAGTTTATGCTATGAAGAAATCTCAACTGGAAGCAGCCTATGAGCGTCAACAGAAAGAGATAGCGGACCTCAAGGATTTCGTAGCCCGCAATAAAGCCCGTGTTGCAACACGAAACATGGCCATGTCCCGTCAAAAGAAACTCGACAAGATGGACATCATCGAACTTCAAAGTGAGAAACCAAAGCCATCCTTTGATTTCAAACCAGCTCGTACACCTGGGCGCTTTATCTTCCAAGCCAAGGACTTGCAGATTGGTTATGACCGTCCACTTACTAAACCCTTAAACCTAACCTTTGAACGCAATCAAAAGGTTGCAATTATTGGGGCCAATGGTATTGGGAAAACAACCCTCTTGAAGTCTCTCTTGGGCATTATTCCGCCAATCGCTGGAGAAGTCGAACGTGGCGACTACCTAGAACTTGGCTACTTTGAGCAAGAAGTAGAAGGTGGCAATCGTCAAACCCCTCTTGAAGCCGTCTGGAATGCCTTTCCTGCCCTCAACCAAGCAGAAGTTCGTGCAGCCCTTGCTCGTTGTGGTTTGACAACTAAGCATATCGAAAGCCAGATTCAGGTCTTATCAGGTGGTGAACAAGCCAAGGTGCGTTTCTGTCTCTTGATGAACCGTGAAAACAACGTCTTAGTGCTGGACGAGCCGACCAACCACTTGGATGTGGATGCCAAGGAAGAACTCAAACGCGCTCTCAAAGAATACAAGGGTTCTATCCTTATGGTTTGCCACGAACCAGACTTTTATGAAGGCTGGATGGACCAAATCTGGGACTTTAACAAGCTAACTTAAAAGCACTAAAAAGGCCAAGTCGAAATGACTTGGCTTTTTTGACTAGTAATTTAAAAAGCTTTCAACTTCAGATTTCTCAATTTCTTTACCATAGTGGCAAATCGGACAAGAAACGAAGTAGCTTTTACCATAAGGGAAAAGTGGAATCCAGTAGAGGGTGAACTTGCGTCCAGTTTCTACAATCTCCCAAGTGTCAACATTGTTACAGTGACCACATTCGATCGCAGTTTGCGTATGTCCCAAATCTTTCTGATAACCTTTAGAACCCCAAAATAAAATCATTTCATCGTCTCCTTATCTGTTGATGGCTTATTTTTTGCTGAAGTCGTAGTCCTTGACTACTTCGATACTGTCAATGGTGATAGCGGTAGTTGGTTTGTCTTTCTCATCTTTTTCAGCTTTGGCAATCTTGTCAACAACGTCCATGCCATCGATGACTTGACCAAAGACAGGGTGTTTGCCGTCTAGACTTGGATTTCCACCTTCTTTATAGGCTTCGATGATTTTCTTTGGATACTTGCTTGTAGGGAGTTTAGCTGAAATATCTGTTGAGTTTTGGTTGATGAAGAACTGGCTACCGTTGGTGTTTGGTTGTCCAGTGTTAGCCATAGCAAGGGCTCCTCGGATATTGTATAGGTAAGGAGAGATTTCATTTTTGAAACCAGTTCCCTTGTCCTTTGTTTTATCCTTATCATGCCAGATAGATTGTCCACCTGTACCATCTCCCTTAGGATCTCCAGTTTGGACCATAAAGCCATCGATGACACGGTGGAAGGTGATGCCGTTATAGTAGCCTTCCTTAGCGTGAGTAAGGAAGTTTTCAACCGCAAGAGGTGCTAGTTTTGGAAAGAGTTTGATTCGTATATCGCCTTGATTTGTGTGTAAACTGACTTCAGCTTCATCTTCGGCAACCTCTTTAGAAAGTTGAGGGAAGTTGGCATTTTCATTGGTCAAAGCGTCATTCAAATCTTTGGCAGCTTGAGCAGCTGCTTTTGAGCTTTCTTCAGCTGAGATACTCGAGTCAACATAGTCATCACCACGGAGACCACGTTGGATACTAGTACATCCAGCAAGGGCAACAGTTGATAGTAAAAGAAGGGTTGCTAGTTTTTTCATTGTTTTCCTCTCAAAAATTCATTTCTACCATTGTACCCTAAAAGAGAGGTGATTTCAAATGTTAATGATTTTACTAAAAATTTCTAGTAGTAAAAAAATTAAAACTCTGTCAAGTTTTTTTCTTGACACCTGTCGAAAATCTGCTATAATGGAACATGTGCTAAATAGCTCAGCTATTTCACCGAAATAAAAAATAAGAAAAGAGACATTAAAAAATGGCAGTTAAAATCCGTTTGACTCGTATGGGTTCTAAGAAAAAACCTTTCTACCGTATCAACGTAGCAGACTCACGTTCACCACGTGACGGACGTTTCATCGAAACAGTTGGAACTTACAACCCACTTGTTGCTGAAAACCAAGTGACTTTGAAAGAAGACCGCGTTCTTGCATGGTTGGCTGATGGAGCTCAACCTTCAGATACAGTTCGCAACATCCTTTCAAAAGAAGGCGTATTGAAAAAATTCCACGATTCTAAATTCTCAAAATAAGTTTAAAGTAGGTTGACAGATGGATACGATTGAAAATCTCATTATTGCGATTGTGAAACCTTTGATTTCACAACCTGATGCCTTAACTATCAAGATCGAAGACACACCAGAATTTTTGGAGTATCACTTGGATCTTGACCAAAGCGATGTCGGTCGTGTTATCGGTCGTAAGGGTCGCACTATCTCAGCGATAAGAACGATTGTCTACTCTGTCCCAACTGAAGACAAAAAAGTAAGAATCGTTATCGATGAAAAATAAAAAAAGCGGGACAGATGTCTCGTTTTTTTGTGGAGGAGAAGATGAAGGATTTAACGTTTAGACAATTACAAGCTTACTTACTCGAACATTACCAGCAATCTCGAACCGAGGAAGGCCTCTTTATCAAGCTAGTGGAGGAAGTCGGAGAGGTAGCAGAGGTCTTGAATGGGCGCTCTGGTCGAAAAGAGGGTGTCCAGGACTCAAATGAGGAACTAGCCAAAGAACTGGCAGATATTATTCACTACACTGTCGCAATTGCGGCCATCAACGATATTGACCTAACCAAAAGCATCTTTGACAAAGATAAGAAGGCTGCCATTAAGTACCAGCATGAACGAGATTTGGAAGAATTTCTGGAGGGAAAATATCTATAGTGTCTTTTTTCTTCAACTTGTGAAAATCCCTAGAACGTGATAAAATAAAGGATAAGGGTTTTTAATAAATCATTGTTATAGAATGAGTGGATTTCTTTATGAAACGATTTGAAGTAACTACAAAAATTGGCAGCCTCTCTGTTACTTATAAAAAGCAAAAGAAAGTGCTTGTTTGTTTAAATGGCGCAGGTTTGCTACCAAGTTATGAAAATTTTTCACTTATACTTGAAAAACTTCCTCCCACAATTGGTTATTTGACAATTGATTTTCCAAACACAGGTAGGAGTCCGATTCATGACCAATCTGGAAAAAATCTGGACAATCTTGTAGACGCGGTTTATGAAGTACTTGAAGAATTGGCGATTTATGAATATATACTTTGTGCACATAGTTTGAGTGGAATTTTAGCTTGCAAATTGATGAACAAATCAATTAAGTGTCAGGCTTTAGTAGCAATTGAACCAACAACTAAAAAAGTAATGTTTTCTGATTTTTCAGAAAATCCTTATCCAGAAATGGAAGAGCAAATGAGACTGATTGAAGAGTGTGGCCCCGAAGTCTATTTTAAGAACATAACTCAAGCAGCATTTAGCTCTGAAACTAATGAAGAAATCTGGGATTTAGTGCAAGAAAAAGATTCAGAGTTGGAAAGACAAGTTCCAGAATTTCATATATATTGTGAGATTACTGAGAAAGATTTTGAGAATGTATCTATAGAAGCTCATATTCCCGTTTTTATTTTTTGTCAGGCTTATAGAGAAAAAGAGTACAGAGAATCAGAGTATTGGACTTCCAATACTAAGCTCATTTTAGGAGGGAATCACCATTATTTACAATGGTCAGAATCAGAAAAAATTGCGAATATTATTCGAGAATTGTCAGAATAAGATGGAAAGAAGGAGAGTACAGGAGACAAGATGAACTACTTTAATGTTGGAAAAATCGTCAATACGCAGGGTCTACAGGGTGAGATGCGAGTCTTGTCTGTGACGGATTTTGCTGAAGAACGCTTTAAAAAAGGGGCAGAGCTGGCTTTATTTGATGAAAAAGATCAGTTTGTTCAAACAGTGACCATTGCAAGTCACCGCAAGCATAAGAACTTTGACATTATCAAATTCAAAGACATGTATCATATCAATGCGATTGAAAAGTACAAGGGTTATAGTCTCAAGGTCGCTGAGGAAGATTTGAACGATTTAGATGATGGAGAATTCTACTATCACGAGATTATCGGTTTGGATGTTTACGAGGGAGATAACTTGATAGGAACTATCAAGGAAATCCTACAACCAGGTGCCAACGATGTCTGGGTGGTCAAACGAAAAGGTAAGCGTGATTTGCTTTTACCTTACATTCCGCCAGTAGTTCTCAATGTTGATATTCCAAACAAGCGGGTTGAAGTGGAAATCTTAGAAGGGTTAGACGATGAAGATTGATATTTTAACCCTCTTTCCAGAGATGTTTTCTCCGCTGGAACACTCGATTGTTGGGAAGGCTCGAGAAAAAGGGCTCTTGAATATCCAGTATCATAATTTCAGAGAATACGCTGAAAAGGCCCGTCATGTTGACGATGAGCCCTACGGAGGCGGTCAAGGAATGTTGCTCCGTGCCCAACCTATTTTCGATGCCTTTGATGCCATTGAAAAGAAAAATCCCCGTGTCATTCTTCTTGATCCTGCTGGAAAACAGTTCGATCAAGCTTACGCTGAGGATTTGGCTCAGGAAGAGGAACTAATCTTTATCTGTGGTCACTATGAAGGGTATGACGAGCGTATCAAGACCTTGGTAACCGATGAAATTTCCCTAGGAGACTATGTTTTGACTGGAGGAGAATTGGCGGCCATGACCATGATTGATGCGACCGTGCGCTTGATACCAGAAGTGATTGGTAAGGAGTCTAGCCACCAAGATGATAGCTTCTCTTCGGGACTTCTTGAATATCCTCAGTACACTCGCCCTTATGACTATAGAGGCATGGTCGTGCCAGATGTGCTCATGAGTGGGCACCATGAAAAGATTCGCCAGTGGCGGCTCTATGAGAGTCTAAAGAAAACCTACGAGCGCAGACCTGACCTGCTAGAAAACTATCAACTGACAGCCGAAGAAGAAAAGATGCTGGCTGAAATCAAAGAAAACAAAGAATAAAGGAGAACCTTATGCAAGTAATCAAACGTAATGGAGAAATTGCTGAATTTGATCCAGATAAAATTTACCAAGCTGTCCTAAAGGCAGCTCAAACAGTTTATGTTTTGACCGATGACCTGCGTCAAAACCTAGCGCAAGTTACTAAAAAAGTCGTTTTGGACTTGGAAGAAGCAAAAGTGGAACGTGCGACTATCAGCATGATCCAATCAATGGTCGAGCACCGCTTACTTGGAGCTGGCTACATTACCATTGCAGAACACTATATCTCTTATCGCTTGCAACGCGATTTGGAGAGAAGTGGTTATGGCGACCATATCGCAGTTCACCTTCATTTTGAACAAATCCGTTAAGAAAAAGAGTGGGATGCAAAGAACATCTCACTCTTTCTTAAATAGACTTTTCTGAGCTTTTTGTACAGTTGAGGGAACGAAACGAAGTCGCTTAATGTCACTGATACGAATGATTCGGGTCACGTTTTTTGAAAAATTTTTGACGATAATTTGTTGGCGATTAGCATCGTGTTTGACAATATCACCCGTAAAACTTGTCTCAGCAAGTATGACATGAACAGCCGTCTTTTTACGGATGGCTTGTTCAATCATAGCAGTGAGGGAGTTGTCCTCGATTTGAGGATGATCATCATTCCCATTGAGAAAACCATGTAGTTTATCTAGAACTAGTTTGAATGTCTGTCTCATAGAATCCTCCCTTCTTATATATCCACATTATATAAAATTTTCCTAAAAACCACAAGATTTTTACGAATAGACTATAGAAAGCATATCACATAAAGGAGTTAAAATGGCAGAATTTACATTTGAGATTGAAGAACACTTGCTCACCTTGTCTGAAAATGACAAAGGATGGACAAAAGAACTAAATAGAGTCAGCTTTAATGGAGCACCAGCAAAGTTTGATATTCGTTCTTGGAGTCCTGACCATACTAAAATGGGCAAAGGAATCACGCTTTCCAATGAAGAATTTCAGGTAATGGTCGATGCCTTTAAAGGGGGACAATAAAAAGAATCTTGAGTGCAACTCAAGATTCTTTTTTTAGGACACAATATAGTCACAGAGAGAAGTCTTAGACAATTGAATGAAAGTCTCTCTATACTCTTCAGGTGGGATTGGATTATCTTTACGAATCCAGACTTCAATGAAAGAGATTGCCATGGTCGTAATGATATAAGCGATGTCCTCTTTATTAAAATTATATTTCAGTTGGTAATTGACATTCTTTAGTACCCACTCTGAGTATATTCCACGCAGAAATTCCTTCCAACATGGGTCGACTTGTGTGGTATACAAGGTGCTAATAACTTCCCTTTTTTCGTATATGAGAGGAAGTATATGGTCTGCTAAAAAGCTGATAGGATCTCCATCATTGCTAGGGCAGTACTTATTAAAGACGTTAAAAATGTGCTGATTGGTCTCTTCGTGAATGTATTCGATAATATCTTCAAAGTTGTTAAAATGCTTTTGATAAATCGCTTGTCGTGAAATACCAGCTTCAGCAGCAATTTCAGTCATTGTAAAGGAACTACGTTGAGGATTTTTCTTAGCTAGTGTGATGAGAGCTTTAATGATTAGCTCACGAGTATTCTTTGCCATAGAATTACCTTTCTTCTTATAATTATTTACAGTTATTTTTGAATGAAGAAAAATCAGAATGTTCAAGTTAATATAAACAATCAATGAACATTAAATTTTCTGAATCTTTTAGGTAGCTCTATTGTATCACAAATAATTTATAAAATATAGCTCTCTCAGTGAAAATACGTTTTCTGAAAAGTATACAATTGCTAAGCATCCAAAATCAATGGAAGCATATTTGGTTTGAATCAATTAGAATACTTTTCTACTTTGCATATCGTTAATAGCTGTAATTTGAAGAATAAAACGATTAATATTCATACTGGTATAAGAATAGTCAAGTATCTAAATAGTGTATAGTTGATTCTTAGAATGGAAATAGTCCAGAACAATTGTTCTGGACTATTCTTTTATCTTGAAAAATATGGAAGGCTTTTCAATCTTTCGAGTAGGGGACGACTAATGAAACTAATGGCAATAATCTTACCAAGATCAGGGAGGATAAAGGGAAGGACACCGACAGCTAGTGCCTGATCAAATGGCATACCAGCTAGGAAGTGGAGGCTGAGAATGCCTCCGACAAAGACGAGGGAGTCACCCAAGAGGTTGGCTAGGAAAATGCGAATGTAGCCACTATTTTGATGGATGAGATAAGATGTAAGTCCAGCATAGACAAGGTCGAACCAAAGATAACCTGCACTTGGGCCGACTAAAACGTGAAATCCAGCTCCTCCCCCTGCAAAAACAGGTAAACCAATGGCACCCAGCAAGAGATAGAGAGCTACAGATAGAACAGCTTCTCTGGGTCTAAAAACAGTAGCAATCAGACCGATCGCAAAGTTTTGCAGAGTGAAGGGGACAGGACCGATAGGGAGACTGATTTGTGCCAATACAGCGATGAGAGCAGCGCCGATAGCAGGAATGGCATAGATATGAGCTTTTTTCAAAACTGTTAACCTCTTTTCAAAATTATAGTAACTATTATACTAATTTAGAAAGAAAAGTCAACCAGTTTCTAAATTAAAGGTAACAATTTTGTAACGGCCGATTTTGCAAGTAAAAAGAGACCTCAAGAGGTCTCTTGCGATAATTAGCGCATGGTCACAAATTCTTCTGAAGCGGTTGGGTGGATAGCTACTGTAGCATCAAAGTCCGCCTTGGTTGCCCCCATCTTAATGGCAACAGCGAATCCTTGAATCATCTCATCCACTCCGTAACCAAGTCCGTGAAGTCCAACAACTTTTTCATCAGCACCTGCGGTGATGAGTTTGAAGCGAGACTCTTGACGATGGTTTGTAACGGCTGAGTACATAGATGCAAAGCTTGACTTGTAGACTTTGATGTTATCTTGGCCGTATTCTTTGATAGCTTGATCCTCAGTTAAACCAACGGTTCCGATTGCTGGGTGGGAGAAGACAACAGTAGGGATAGTCGTGTAGTCCATCTTAGCATTTGTTTTCCCGTTGAAGATGCGTTCAGATAGGGTGCGTCCTGCCTTGATGGCTACTGGGGTCAGTTCCTTCTCACCAGTAACGTCTCCAAGGGCGTAGATGCCATCTACAACTGTATTTTGATACTCATCCACTTGGATAAATCCACGTTGGTTGAGTGTGACGCCAGCCTTTTCTAACTCCAGACCGTCTACATTTGGACGGCGACCGGTAGCCCAGATAACTTGGCTTGCAGTGTGACTAGAACCGTCTTCAAAATGAATGGTAATACCTTGCTCCGTTTCTTCGAGCTTGACGGGTACCTTATGTGTGTGTAAAGGTAGACCTGTTTTTTCCATTTCATTGACAAGACCTTCAACGATGTAGCTGTCAAAACCACGCAAGGGACGATCACGACGGACAAACAAATCCGTTTTTACTCCTAGAGCGTGGAGAACACCTGCTAATTCAACGGCGATATAGCCAGCTCCAAGAATCGCAACAGAGTCAGGAAGTTGCTCCCAAGCAAAGACATCGTCTGAGCTGCCACCGAGTTCAGCTCCAGGAATAGTTGGGATGCTTGGACGAGCCCCAGTCGCAATCACGATATGCTTGGCACGAATCAATTCACCATTGACGCTGACTGTGTGGGAATCAACGAAATGAGCACGACCTTCAATCAAATCAACCCCATTGCGCTTGAAACTTCCATCATAAGATGAGCGGGCACGGTCGATGTAGGCTTCACGATTTTGACGAAGTTTTGCGAAATCAAATTGAACATCTGAACTTGTAAAACCATAGTCAGGGCCGTAGTGGTGGAAGCTTTCAGCGATTTGCGCTCCATACCACATGATTTTTTTAGGAACACAGCCGACATTGACGCAGGTTCCACCTAATTTTTTCTCTTCGATAACAGCAGCTTTAGCACCGTGTTCGCCAGCGCGGTTCATAGTGGCAATGCCGCCACTTCCTCCACCGATGGCGATGATATCATATTCTCTCATAGAAAACTCCTTATAGCTTTGATAGTCATATTCTATCGTTTTTATTTTTTGAATGCAAAAATCTGCTACGATAAAAAAATTATAAAAACGCTTGCCAAATTCAAAAAGATATTGTATTATATATCTAGCACAATAATCCAACAAACGAATACCGAACGAAATAATGATCCTGAATTGTCATTGTTTCCATCTGAACTGTCATTGTTTGGGCTTGGTATTTCTGATATAATGGTTTTTGTAAGGCAAAAGAATAAAGGAGCTTAAAAATGAAAAGAAATAAAAAGGCAAAAAAATGGCAATTATACACAGCGATTGGTGTTGCCAGTGCTATTGTTATCGGTGCTGCGGGGATTTTGATTTTTAGACAACCTTCCCAGTCAGCAGTCAAGGATGAAACCTCCCATATCATTACCGCTAAGGAAGGTTCTGTTGCTTCATCGGTTCTCTTATCAGGTACGGTTACAGCAAAAAATGAACAATACGTTTATTTTGATGCTAGTAAGGGAGATTTAGATGAAATTCTCGTTTCAGTCGGGGACAAGGTCGAAGAAGGGCAAGCGTTGGTCAAATACAGCAGTGCAGATGCTCAAGCTGCCTATGATGCAGCCGATCGTGCAGTTGCAAAGGCAGACCGTCATATTGAGGAGTTAAACAAAGCTCGTGAAAATGCATCAGCTGTACCAGCTTCTCCACAAGTTCCAACAGAAGCAGGACTCCCAGAACAAGCGCAAGCAGCGACTTCTTCCGTATCTTCTATTGATTCTCAAATCAGTGATGCCAAGGATAACCGTGCAGATGCTGTGGCTCAGCTTAACAAGGCTCAAGCACAGCTAGATGCCGCAACTGTCCTCAGTACACTAGAAGGGACTGTAGTTGAAGTTAATCGTAATGTCTCCAAATCGCCAACAGGTAATAGCCAAGTGGTAGTACATGTCGTAAGTAATGAAAACTTGCAGGTCAAAGGGGAGTTGTCTGAATACAACCTTGCTAACCTTTCTGTAGGCCAAGAAGTTACCTTTACTTCGAAGGTTTACCAAGATAAGAGCTGGACAGGAAAAATCAGCTATATTTCTGATTATCCTAAAAACAACGGAGAAGCAGCAAATGCAGCCCTTGGAGGAAATACTGGCTCTAAGTACCCTTATACTGTTGATGTGACCAGCGATATCGGAGAGTTGAAACAAGGCTTCTCTGTCAGTGTGGAAGTTAAGAACAAGAGTAAGGCTATCTTGGTTCCTTTAACAAGTGTCGTTACCGAAAATGACAAAAACTATGTCTGGCTCGTTGACGACCAGAAAAAAGCGAAGAAGGTAGAAGTTACTTTGGGGAATGCGGATGCAGACAACCAAGAAATTACTTCAGGTTTGACAGACGGTGCCAAGGTCATCAGTAATCCAACATCTTCCTTGGAAGAAGGAAAAGAGGTGAAGGCTGATGAAGAAACTAATTAGTCTCAAAAATATCTGTAGAAGTTATCGAAATGGTGACCAAGAACTGCAGGTCCTTAAAAATATCAGTCTAGAAGTTCATGAAGGTGAGTTTGTTGCCATTATGGGACCATCTGGTTCTGGTAAGTCTACGTTGATGAATACCATCGGAATGTTGGATACACCAACTAGTGGAGAGTACTATCTTGAAGGTCAAGAAGTGGCAGGTCTTGGAGAGAAACAATTGGCCAAGGTCCGCAACCAGCAAATCGGCTTTGTCTTTCAGCAGTTCTTTCTCTTGTCCAAGCTTAATGCTCTTCAAAATGTCGAGTTGCCCTTGATTTACGCTGGAGTTTCGGCTTCAAAACGTCGGAAATTGGCTGAGGAATTTCTGGAAAAGGTTGAGCTAACGGAGCGCAGTCATCATTTGCCTTCCGAGTTATCAGGTGGTCAAAAGCAACGTGTAGCGATTGCCCGTGCCTTGGTAAATAATCCCTCTATCATCCTAGCAGACGAGCCCACAGGAGCCTTGGATACCAAGACGGGAAATCAAATCATGCAGCTGTTGGTGGAGTTAAACAAGGAAGGGAAAACCATTATCATGGTCACGCACGAGCCTGAGATTGCGGCCTATGCCAAACGCCAGATTGTTATTCGTGATGGGATCATCTCGTCCGACAGTGCTCAGGTAGAAAAGGAGGAAAACTAAGATGCAGAATCTGAAATTTGCCTTTTCATCCATCATGGCTCACAAGATGCGTTCCTTCCTGACCATGATTGGGATTATCATCGGAGTTTCGTCTGTCGTTGTCATCATGGCTCTGGGAGACTCCATGTCTCGTCAGGTCAATAAAAACATGACCAAATCACAGAAGGATATCCATGTCTTTTTCTCTCCTATCAAAAGCAAGGACGGTTCCTTTACGCAGAAACAATCCGCTTTGACAGTCAGTGGGAAAGAAGAGGATGTTCATGTTGAACCACCAAAACCACTAGAATCCTGGGTCAAGGAAGCTGCCAAACTCAAAGGAGTAGACAGTTACTATGTCACCAACTCGACCAACGTCACCCTATCTTATAAGGATAAGAAGGTTGAACGAGCCACTCTGACAGGCGGAAATAGCACCTACATGAACGCAGTTGAAAATGAAATCGTTGCGGGTAGAAGTCTAAGACCGCAAGACTACAAGGAATTTGCCAGTGTGATTTTGCTGGACGAAGAACTAGCCAAGAGTTTGTTTGATAGTCCAGAAGCTGCGGTTAATCAAGTCATCTCTGTCAATGAATTTAGTTACCGTGTGATTGGCGTTTATACTAGCAATGAAGCTAAAACTGCTAAAGCCTTTGGGATTGGTGGTCTTCCAATTACGACTAATATCTCCCTCGCAGCCAATTTTAATACTGATGAAATCTCGAACATCGTCTTTCGTGTCAATGATACTAGTCTAACGCAGACCTTGGGACCAGAGTTGGCTCGAAAATTGACTGAGATTGCTGGTCTTCAGCAAGGGGAGTACCAAGTTGCGGATGCAACTGCCGCCTTCCAAGAGGTACAACAACTATTTGGTTTTATGACCACCATTATCAGTGCCATCGCAGGAATTTCTCTCTTTGTCGGAGGAACTGGTGTTATGAATATCATGCTGGTTTCGGTGACGGAACGCACGCGTGAGATTGGTCTGCGGAAAGCTCTCGGAGCTACTCGGGCTAATATCTTGGTACAGTTTTTGATTGAATCCATGATCTTAACCTTGCTAGGTGGTGTCATCGGTCTTGGGATTGCTGCTGGAATGACCATGTTAGCTGGAGTACTGCTTCAAAACATGATTGCAGGTATTGAAGTTGGGGTTTCCCTCCCAATCGCTCTCTTTAGCTTGGCTGTGTCAGCCAGTGTTGGGATGATTTTTGGAGTCTTGCCAGCCAATAAAGCGTCTAAGCTCGATCCAATCGAAGCCCTTCGTTATGAATAAGATATAGAACAGAAAAAACAAGATGGACAGTTGTCTGTCTTGTTTTTGTATGGATTTTCCTATCGAAAATCACTAAAAATATGATATAATGAAGTGTTAGAAAAACAGGTTTCATTTGCCTGGAAAGGAAAAATTATGTCTGAAAAGAATTTTTATATTACAACACCGATATACTATCCATCTGGTAAACTTCATATCGGTTCTGCCTACACAACCATCGCTTGTGATGTCCTAGCGCGTTATAAACGTCTCATGGGCTACGATGTCTTTTATTTGACAGGTCTTGACGAGCATGGTCAGAAGATCCAGCAAAAAGCTGAAGAAGCTGGCATCACACCTCAAGCCTATGTTGATGGGATGGCGATTGGCGTCAAAGAACTCTGGAAATTACTTGATATCTCATATGATAAATTTATCCGTACCACTGATGACTACCATGAAAAAGTTGTAGCCCAGGTCTTTGAACGCTTGCTTGCTCAAGATGATATTTACTTGGGTGAATACTCTGGCTGGTATTCAGTTTCAGATGAAGAATTCTTTACAGAAAGTCAGCTTGCGGAAGTTTTCCGTGATGAAGCTGGAAATGTAACGGGCGGTATCGCTCCATCAGGTCACGAAGTGGAGTGGGTTTCAGAAGAGTCTTATTTCCTTCGCCTCAGCAAATACCAAGACCGTTTGGTTGAATTTTTCAAATCGCACCCTGATTTCATCACTCCAGATGGTCGTCTCAACGAAATGTTACGTAATTTCATTGAGCCAGGTTTGGAAGACTTAGCGGTTTCTCGTACAACCTTTACATGGGGAGTACCAGTTCCATCAAATCCAAAACACATTGTCTATGTTTGGATTGACGCTCTCCTTAACTATGCGACAGCTCTTGGTTATGGTCAAGACGATCATACTAACTTTGACAAGTTCTGGAACGGAACAGTCTTCCACATGGTCGGAAAAGATATTCTCCGTTTCCACTCCATCTACTGGCCAATCCTTCTTATGATGTTGGATGTTAAATTGCCAGACCGCTTGATTGCTCACGGTTGGTTTGTCATGAAAGACGGCAAGATGTCTAAGTCTAAAGGGAACGTTGTCTATCCTGAAATGTTGATAGAGCGTTTTGGGCTGGATCCACTTCGTTACTACCTCATGCGTAGTCTTCCAGTTGGTTCAGACGGAACCTTCACTCCTGAGGACTATGTAGGTCGTATCAACTATGAATTGGCAAATGACCTCGGAAACCTCCTTAACCGTACGGTTTCTATGATCAACAAGTATTTCGATGGTCAAATCCCTGCCTATGTAGAGGGTGTAACAGAGTTTGATAATGCTCTTGCTGAGGTTGCAGAACAATCAATCGCAGACTACCATACACACATGGAAGCAGTTGACTACCCACGTGCTTTAGAAGCAGTCTGGACACTTATCTCTCGTACTAACAAATACATCGATGAGACAGCCCCATGGGTCTTGGCTAAGGATGAAGCCCTTCGCGACCAATTGGCAAGTGTCATGAGCCACTTGGCAGCTAGCCTTCGTGTTGTAGCTCACTTGATTGAACCATTTATGATGGAAACCAGTCGTGCAGTCTTGACTCAACTTGGTCTCGCAGAAGTTTCTAGCCTAGAAAACTTGAGCTTGGCTGATTTCCCTGAGGGTGTGACTGTTGTTGCCAAAGGAACACCAATCTTCCCACGCTTGGATATGGAAGAAGAAATCGCCTATATCAAGGAACAAATGGAAGGCAACAAGCCTGCTGTCGAGAAAGAATGGAATCCAGGTGAAGTTGAACTCAAACTCAACAAGGATGAAATCAAGTTTGAAGACTTTGATAAGGTTGAAATCCGTGTCGCAGAAGTCAAAGAAGTTTCTAAAGTGGAAGGTTCTGATAAGTTGCTCCAATTCCGCCTAGATGCTGGTGATGGTCAAGATCGTCAAATCCTCTCAGGAATTGCCAAATACTATCCAAACGAACAAGAATTGGTCGGCAAGAAGGTCCAAATCGTTGCCAACCTCAAACCACGCAAGATGATGAAAAAATATGTCAGCCAAGGGATGATTCTCTCAGCTGAACATGATGGCAAATTAACTCTTCTCACAGTTGATCCAGCTGTACCAAACGGAAGTGTGATTGGATAAAATCTATAGATAAAAACAGTTTTCTATTTTTCGTATAGAAAAACTGTTTTTTTACTAAAATAAATAATATTTTGGAGATTGGGAATGAAGAAAAATGCTATTCTTTATTTAGGAGTTGTTTTACTACTTGCTATTTTTCTTTTGTTTTCTTTATTTATAAATCGTAAAGAAAGTAAACATCAAGAAGTGCAATCAACTACTACTGAAGTCATAAAATCAGATTTTGAGGATATTTCAGGTGATTATATTTCTTCTACAGGTGAGAAAGCTACTGTTGCTAAAAATAATCAAAATTGGAGAATCTCATATAATACAGACGAAGGTAATGTATTTGGAGACTTTTCTACGGATTGGAAGAAAGATGGCAACAATAGGTCTTCTGTTACAGAATTTAATAAATCAGATGGAAATAAGGATTTTAAAATCTCTATTTTAGTTAATAATGTAGATGATTCATCTAACATTTTAACGGTAATTACCTTATCAGACGGAAATAAGAATCATGAAATGGTATTTGCTAGTAGGACTGATTATTTTAAAAATAGTAAGGATAATATTCTTCAAGGAGATTTAAGCGCTTTTGAAGGGACATATTCTAATGACTATTTAGAAAAAGCAATAGCGGAATCAAACTTCACTTTGTATGGGTACAGTCCTGAAGATTATTTTGAAGATAAAACTTCAGTCTTCCCCAAAATATCCAAACAAGAGGGAAATTGGCTGTTTTGGAGTGGTTCTACACATGCTCAATTCAAGCTAGATAAAAGTAAAAAACCGAAGAAAAATAATGGTTATTATGAAGTCTATTTTGTAGGGGATAATAAAAATGCAATTATTGGGCAAGAATTAGTGCTAACATTTATTCCTGCTAATGAAACTGGACCAGATAATGAGAAAATTCAAGAAAATAGAATTCTTTATGGAAAAAGTTATCTTAGACCATATAAAGTGGGTTGGTGGGAAATATACCAAAAAAATACAATTTCAGAAGTAGACTTAGATATTGAAGCGATTGAAAATGGAGATATTTCAACACTTGTTGGAAAATGGAGGAATGGTCGCGGTAAGGAATTGATAATTAATTCTGATGGAACAACTGGGGATGGAAATAGTATTGAAGTAATAAAAGATTCATCTAAGAAGAGCAGTGTTCCATATGTTAGTTTACAAAGTGGTCATACGAGTGCTGCTATTGGATTGTTTAAAATAGGTTTTAAAAATCCAATGGGTGATCAATCAGATAGCTCACGGCCGCGATTAATTATTACTCAATCAGCTGGAAATTATGATGAAGATTTTTATTATTATAGAGTAGAGGCAAGTGTTTCTCATTAGTAGGTGAAATGTTCAGTAATCAGATAGCATTTGGGCTTTTTTTCGAGTTTAATAGTTTTATGAAATACTTATTCTGATGTACCCCTCTCAGCTGAACATGATGGACAATTAACCCTTCTCACAGTTGATCCAGCTGTACCAAACGGAAGTGTGATTGGCTAATAGCAAAAAACCAACGTTAGGCACGTTGGTTTTTCTTGTTATTTATGAGATTTTCTAAGAAGTGGTCCATCTCCTTTTGCGACTTGAGGACAATTACTTTCTCAGGGTAGGTTTCTTGAACCCGTTGATAGCGTTCTTTAGCATTCTTTGTCCGCCCATCCCAGAGAATCCATCTGACAAAGTCCCAGTCAAAGCGTTCAGGACAGCCTGCTGCCATACTTTCTCTGACTTTACCTCGGTATGTGAGATACCGTTTAAAGGCTCGAAAGAGACAAGTCCATGGGGAAAAGTTGAGAAAGATGATTTGGTCAGCTTCCAGCATTCTTTCTTCATAGCAACACCAAGAGTAGTTGCCGTCGATGACCCAAGCTTCGTGCTTTGTGAGAAAGTTTTTCATCTCGGTCAACATCCATTCGCGGTCACTGTCTTGCCAACCAGGTTGAAATTGAAGTGTATCCATATGCAGTTTGGGGATGGAGTAGTAGTTTGACAACTTTTCAGCTAGAGTTGACTTGCCAGCTCCAGAATATCCTATGATTGCGATTTTCATTTTCTACCTTTTCTGATTAGAGGACAAAAAAACAGCCTCTATGGACTGTTTCTTATTTAGCAAGTTTAGCTGAAAGACGAGCTTTATCGCGGCTTGCTTTGTTTTTATGAATCAAACCTTTAGTTTCTGCTTTGTCGATAGCTGAGCTAGCAGCACGGAAAAGTTCTTCAGAAGGGTTTGCTTCGAAAGCTTTGATAGCAGTACGCATAGCTGATTTTTGAGCTGAGTTTTTTTCGTTTTGTTTAACGTTCAATTCAGCGCGTTTGATAGCTGATTTAATGTTTGCCAATGTTCTTACCTCCATATTTACTAACTATACCATTATATATGAAAACTTAGGTTTTGACAAGGGGAAATTATTTTTTTAGGTAAATTTCATCGATTTCATGGTTTTTAGTCTTGTGGAGAATGACCTCGGCGCGATTCCTTGTTGGTTCGATATAGTTTTGTAGATTTGTGAGATTAATGCTGGTCCAAACCTGGTGAGCAAAGGCTTCAACTTCTCCAATTGGCATTTGAGTAAAACGGTGGTAGTAGCTGTTGGAATCATTTTGGGCAAAGCTGAGCAGCTTTAAGAAACGATCCAGATACCAGCTTTCAATGTCCTCGACAGCAGCATCCACATAGATGGAGAAATCAAAGAAATCAGTAATGTAAAGGCGCTCATTTTGAGGGTTTTGAAAGACATTGATGCCTTCGACAATGACAAAATCAGCAGCTTTGACACGTTGTTTCTCTCCAGGAACGATGTCATACACTTCATGAGAATAGACAGGAATATCGACATCTTGCCCATTCTTTAGGCGGTCAAGAAAATTCAGCAAGGTTTCCATATCATAACTTTCAGGAAAACCTTTGCGATTTAAGATATCTTGGTCCATCAAGGTTTGATTGGGATAGAGAAAACCGTCAGTTGTCACCAATTCTACAGTAGCATCCGGGAGAGTACGTGATAAAAGAATCTGAAGTAAGCGACTAGTAGTTGATTTTCCCACAGCAACACTACCAGAAACCCCAATGATAAAAGGCTGAGATTTACTTTCGCGTTGGAGAAAAATTCCTTTTGAAAAGGCCAAATCATCCTTGGTGCGCTTGTAAATATGGATAAGATGAACTAGGGGAAGATAGACATCTGTTACGTCCTGTAGACTAATCTGGTCATTGAAACTCTTGATGGATTCTAACTCTTCCTCTGTCAAGGGAGGGGTTGTTTTGCGATGCAATGATTGCCAAGTCTGGCGACTGATTTTTTCAAAATGTAAAAATTCGTTGGTCATTTGTTTTCCCCTAGATATTTTGTTTATCATACCATAAAAAGCTAAAAAGATAAAGCGGTTTCTTGATGGTAGTAAGTCAATATCGTATAATAGAGGTAGATGGAGGTTGAATAATTTAATAATGAGATAGGGAATGGTTTCTGAAGACTTATCAGTTATTGAAAGTGGGCTTTTTGGTTCACAACTTATAGGAGGTGTGTCATGAAAATCTTAAAACGTTATATATTGGAACTCTGTTTTATTTTAAGTTTTGCCTTACCTTTTATAAAAGGAGTCAATGCGGATAATGGTAGACGCTTTGTGGAAATCTATTACGGTTTTACTTTTTTGATGGAACATGCTATTGTAACAGTTGTCTTTATCTGTTCGCTCTTGATTGCTTGGCTAGTAAAAAAGCAGTGGACGAAATGGCTTGCTGCTGGTAGTTATCTATTTTTGATTTTGTGGATTGCTACAGAAGGATATCTATTCCGTATGTCACTAGAAGATTTGATACGACTTTGGACAAGTTTGGAAATCTTGACACAAACTTATCAGTTGGGTTTTTATCTAAACATCATATTGGGAATCTTGTTGATAATAAAGTATTTTAAGGTTAAGAAATAGTAATAAAAATGCGCTTGATTACAGGCGATCTGTTTTTCCTGACTATGATAATTTGTAGTTCCCGATAGATTGTAATGTATTTCTAATAATTGAAAGAGATTGAAGAAAAGGTTTTTTGACTAGGATTCTTCAGTCTTTTTCATTTGATCATCACTTTGTAAACGATTTACAATTCAAGCTAAATTATGGTAAAATAGTTTTATGAGTAAAATGTATTATGCAGAAAATCCTGATGCTGCACACGACATTCATGAGTTGAGAGTGGAGTTGTTGGGAAAAAACATGACCTTTTTGACGGATGCGGGTGTTTTTAGCAAGAAAATGGTTGACTTTGGGAGTCAGCTCTTGCTCAAGTGTCTAGAGGTAAATGAAGGAGAGACGGTCCTTGATGTAGGTTGTGGTTATGGGCCATTGGGTTTGTCGTTAGCCAAGGCTTATGGAGCTCAGGTAACCATGGTCGATATCAATAATCGCGCTCTAGACTTAGCGCGTCAAAATGCTGAGCGTAATAAAGTAGAAGCAACGATTTTCCAATCCAATATCTATGAACATGTTGAAGGAAAGTTTGACCATGTTATTTCCAATCCGCCGATTCGAGCGGGCAAGCAAGTTGTTCATGAGATTATCGAAAAGAGCAGAGATTTCTTGAAAGACGGAGGAGATTTAACCATCGTCATTCAGAAAAAACAAGGAGCTCCAAGTGCTAGAAATAAGATGGAAGACGTTTTTGGAAATTGTGAAATCGTAAAGAAAGATAAGGGATACTATATCCTTAGAAGTGTGAAAGAATGAGAGCAGTTGATTTAATCCAAAAGAAACGAGATGGTCAAGAACTGACTTCAAATGAAATCAAATGGCTGGTAGAAGGCTATGTGGCTGGAACTGTTCCAGACTATCAGATGTCTGCTTTTGCTATGGCTGTTTATTTTAAAGGAATGACCACACGTGAGATTTCTGACCTGACGATGAATATGGTCAAGACAGGTCAGGAGTTTGATTTGTCAGCTATTGAGGGGGTTAAGGTTGACAAGCATTCGACTGGTGGTGTAGGTGATAAGGTGACCTTGATTTTGGCTCCCCTTGTTGCAAGTTTCGGAGTGCCCGTTGCTAAAATGAGTGGTCGTGGTCTTGGCCATACTGGTGGGACGATTGATAAATTGGAGTCCATTAAGGGCTATCAAGTCGAACGAAGTCAAGAAGATTTCATTCGTCAGGTACAGGACATTGGTGTATCTGTCATTGGGCAGTCAGATCAGCTGGTTAAAGCAGACAAACTTCTCTATGCCCTCCGAGATGTGACAGCAACTGTAGACACGATTCCTTTGATTGCGAGTTCGGTGATGAGCAAGAAAATTGCTGCAGGAGCGGATGCCATTTTGCTAGACGTAACGGTCGGTGAGGGTGCCTTCATGAAGACGGTTGATGAGGCGCGCGAATTGGCTCAAACCATGGTGGATCTTGGTAAGGCAGTTGGTCGAAAGACGGTAGCAGTCATTACCGATATGAGCCAACCCTTGGGAAGAGCCATTGGCAATCGTCTCGAAATCCTTGAGGCAATCGAGATTCTCCAAGGAAATGGCCGAGAAGATATTAGTCACTTTATCTGCGAGCTAGCTCAGATTATGCTTGGCTTGGCTGATGTTGAAAAAACGATTGAGGAAATCCGTCAACACCTGGAAAATGGCCAAGCACTGGCTAAGTTTGAAGAAATGGTAGCAGCACAAGGCGGTGATTTAGAAGATCTCTATCGCCCCGTCAAAGTTGCCCATGTGGTGGAAATTCCAGCTCAAGATACGGGTGTTATTTCAGCTCTTCCTGCAATGGAATTTGGCCTCTATGCCATGAGACTAGGAGCTGGTCGTGCAGTCAAGTCTGATGACTTGGACTATGAAACAGGGATTGTTTTTGAGAAGAAGGTTGGAGACTCCGTTCAAAAAGGGGAAATTGTTGCAAAAGTTTATACAAATGGAAAAATTTCTTCTGAACTAGTTACAGAATTTCAAAAATATGTTAAAATAAATGATGGAGTGCAAAGTTTACGAGAAATTATAGAAATTATCTCATAAAACCAGGGAGAATCCGAATATGAAGTTAAATAAATATATTGATCATACGCTTTTAAAGCAAGATGCAAGTCAAGAACAAATTGATCGTTTGCTATCTGAAGCGCGTGAGTATGACTTTGCCTGCGTTTGTGTCAATCCCACATGGGTGAAACATGCGAAAACAGGGCTCGAAGGCTCAGATGTAAAAGTTTGTACAGTAGTAGGTTTTCCTTTGGGAGCAGCAACTTCAGCTGTGAAAGCTTTTGAAACAAAAGAAGCTGTCCAAAACGGTGCGGATGAGATTGATATGGTTATCAATGTTGGTGCCCTCAAATCAGGCAATCTGGATTTGGTTGAATCGGACATCCGTGCTGTCGTAGAAGCAAGTGGTGACAAGTTGGTTAAGGTCATTATTGAAGCTTGCTTGTTGACAGACGATGAAAAGGTTGTGGCTTGCCAATTATCCCAGAAAGCAGGCGCTGACTTTGTCAAAACATCAACTGGATTTTCAACTGGTGGTGCCACTATTGAGGATGTTCAGTTGATGCGTGAAACAGTCGGGCCAGATATGGGAGTTAAGGCAGCTGGTGGAGCTCGTTCATATGCAGATGCTGTCGCTTTTGTGGAAGCAGGCGCTACCCGTATCGGAACATCTGCTGGTGTAGCGATTTTAAAAGGAGAATTGGCAGATGGCGACTACTGAGTTAATTGAACTAGCAATTGAAACCAGCAAACAAGCCTATGTCCCCTATTCTCATTTTCCCATAGGTGCTGTTTTAGTAGCCAAGGATGGTAGTGTTTATACGGGTGTGAACATCGAGAATGCTAGTTATCCCTTGACTAATTGTGGAGAACGTACTGCTATTTTTAAAGCAGTTTCGGAGGGGCAACGGGAGTTTTCAGAATTGATTGTCTACGGACAAACTGAAAAACCCATCTCGCCATGTGGTGCTTGCCGCCAGGTCATGGTTGAATTTTTTGAACAAGATCTAAAAGTGACTTTAGTCGCTAAAGATAAATCGACGGTCGAGATGACGGTCGGGGAGTTACTTCCATACTCATTTACAGACTTAAACTAGTCTGAGTCACTCTCTGAGTGATGCGGTCCTTGTGGCCAACCAATCCATACTTGCAACATCGTTGCACATCTTATTTAGGAGGTTCAGTAATGAACAAGAAACAATGGCTAGGCCTTGGTCTAGTTGCAGTAGCAGCAGTTGGACTTGCTGCATGTGGTAACCGCTCTTCTCGTAACGCAGCTTCATCTTCATCAGAAATGAAGACCAAAGCAGCAATCGTAACAGATACTGGTGGTGTTGATGATAAATCATTTAACCAATCAGCTTGGGAAGGTTTGCAAGACTGGGGTAAAGAACACAATCTTTCTAAAGATAAAGGTTACACTTACTTCCAATCAACAAGCGAAGCAGACTATGCTAACAACTTGCAACAAGCGGCTGGAAGTTACAACCTGATCTTCGGTGTTGGTTTTGCCCTTCACAATGCAGTTGAGGAAGCAGCAAAAGACCACTCTGACCTAAACTATGTCTTGATTGATGATGTGATTGAAGGTCAAAAGAATGTTGCGAGCGTAAGATTTGCGGATAACGAAGCAGCTTACCTTGCTGGTGTTGCAGCAGCGAAAACTACGAAAACAAAACAAGTTGGTTTTGTAGGTGGTATCGAATCTGAAGTTATTTCACGTTTTGCAGCTGGATTCAAAGCTGGTGTTGAGTCAGTCGACCCATCTATCAAAGTCCAAGTTGACTACGCTGGTTCATTTGGTGATGCTGCCAAAGGTAAAACAATTGCAGCAGCTCAATATGCTGCCGGTGCAGACGTTGTCTACCAAGCAGCTGGTGGTACAGGTGCTGGTGTCTTTGCTGAAGCAAAATCATTGAACGAAAACAAAAATGAAAACGAAAAAGTTTGGGTTATCGGTGTAGACCGTGACCAAGCAGCAGAAGGTAAATACACTTCTAAAGATGGTAAAGAATCTAACTTTGTTCTTGTATCTACATTGAAACAAGTTGGTACAACTGTAAAAGATATTGCCAACAAAACAGAAAAAGGTGAATTCCCTGGTGGACAAGTGATTGTTTACTCATTGAAAGATAAAGGGGTTGAGCTAGCAGTAACAAACCTTTCAGAAGAAGGTAAAAAAGCTGTTGAAGATGCAAAAGCTAAAATCCTTGACGGAAGCGTAAAAGTTCCTGAAAAATAATGGATAAAAGTCATTTCTTAGGAAGCGGCCATTGGTCGCTTCTTTAAGAATTGAGGCAACTTTTGTCTCAATAGAGCTTGTTAATGTGATTAGCAGGTTTTATTGAAATAAAATAAACCTCTGAAAGGAAGAGCATATGGCACACGAAAATGTCATTGAGATGCGGGATATTACCAAGGTGTTTGGTGAATTTGTAGCAAACGACAAAATCAACTTGCAACTGCGAAAAGGTGAAATCCATGCACTTTTAGGAGAAAATGGAGCGGGTAAATCCACTCTGATGAATATGCTGGCAGGACTTCTTGAACCAACGAGTGGTGAAATTGTGGTGAATGGTCAGGTTGTAAAACTAGACTCACCATCTAAAGCCGCTGGTCTTGGAATTGGGATGGTTCACCAACATTTCATGTTGGTTGAGGCTTTTACAGTAGCTGAGAATATCATTTTAGGAAGTGAAGTCACTAAAAATGGTGTTCTAGATATAGCTGGTGCTACTAAAGAAATCAAGGCTCTTTCTGAACGTTATGGTTTGGCAGTAGATCCTGCTGCTAAGGTGGCGGATATTTCCGTTGGTGCCCAACAACGTGTAGAAATCTTGAAAACACTCTATCGTGGTGCTGATATCCTTATCTTTGACGAACCTACAGCCGTATTGACTCCTTCAGAGATTGATGAGTTGATGGCAATCATGAAAAACCTTGTCAAAGAAGGGAAGTCTATCATTTTGATTACCCATAAACTGGATGAGATTCGTGCGGTATCGAATCGAGTGACGGTTATCCGTCGTGGGAAATCAATCCAGACAGTCGAAATTGCAGGCGCAACAAATGCGGACTTGGCAGAAATGATGGTTGGACGCTCAGTCTCCTTTAAAACGGAAAAACAAGCACCGCAACCCAAAGAAGTGGTCTTGTCTATCAAAGACTTGGTTGTCAATGAAAACCGCGGTGTACCAGCAGTAAAAAATCTCTCCTTGGATGTTCGTGCTGGTGAAATTGTCGGTATTGCAGGTATTGATGGCAATGGTCAATCTGAACTCATTCAAGCCATTACTGGTCTTCGTAAGGTTGAGTCAGGTAGCGTTGAATTAAAAGGCAAATCAATCGTGGGGATGCATCCTCGACAAATTACAGAACTAAGCGTGGGGCACGTTCCTGAAGATCGTCACCGTGATGGCTTGATTTTGGAGATGATGATTTCAGAAAATATCGCTCTTCAAACCTACTACAAAGAACCACTCAGCAAAAATGGCATCTTGAACTATGCCAATATCACTTCACATGCCAAGAAATTGATGGAAGAATTTGACGTCCGTGCGGCAAGCGAATTTGTTCCAGCGGCAGCTCTTTCAGGAGGAAATCAACAAAAAGCGATTATCGCTCGTGAGATTGATCGAGATCCTGATCTCCTTATCGTCAGCCAGCCAACTCGTGGTTTGGATGTCGGTGCCATTGAATATATCCACAAACGTTTGATTGAAGAACGTGATAACGGGAAGGCTGTCCTTGTTGTCAGCTTTGAATTGGATGAGATTTTAAATGTCTCAGACCGAATTGCTGTTATTCACGATGGTAAGATTCAAGGTATTGTATCGCCAGAAACAACTAACAAACAAGAACTTGGTGTCTTGATGGCAGGTGGAAACTTGGGAAAGGAGAAGAGTGATGTCTAAAAAATTACAACAAATTTCGGTTCCCTTGATTTCCGTATTCTTAGGAATCTTGCTCGGAGCCATTGTCATGTGGATCTTCGGATATGATGCTATCTGGGGTTATGAGGAGTTGTTCTATACAGCTTTTGGTAGCCTCCGTGGAATTGGAGAAATTTTCCGTGCCATGGGTCCTCTTGTCTTGATAGGTCTTGGTTTCGCTGTTGCCAGTCGAGCAGGTTTCTTTAACGTCGGACTTCCTGGTCAGGCACTTGCAGGCTGGATTCTCAGTGGTTGGTTTGCCTTGTCAAATCCAGATATGCCTCGTCTCGTTTTGATTCCATTGACAGTGATCATTGCTTTGATCGCAGGTGGAATTGTTGGTGCGATTCCAGGTATCCTCAGAGCTTATCTCGGTACGTCAGAGGTTATCGTGACCATCATGATGAACTACATTGTATTGTATGTGGGAAATGCCTTTATTCATGCCTTTCCGAAAGATATTATGCAAAGTACAGACTCAACGATTCGTGTTAGTGCCAATGCTACTTACCAGACACCATGGTTATCAGAGTTGACTGGAAATTCTCGTATGAATATTGGAATCTTCTTTGCCATCATTGCTGTAGCTGTGATTTGGTTCTTGCTCAAGAAAACGACTCTCGGTTTTGAAATTCGCGCAGTTGGTCTCAATCCCCATGCTTCAGAGTACGCTGGTATTTCAGCAAAACGTACAATCATTCTATCAATGATTATCTCTGGTGCTTTGGCTGGTCTTGGTGGAGCGGTAGAAGGTCTTGGAACTTTCCAAAACGTTTACGTTCAAGGTTCGTCATTGGCTATCGGATTTAACGGGATGGCAGTTAGTTTGCTTGCTGGAAATTCACCAATTGGAATTCTCTTTGCGGCCTTCTTATTTGGAGTTTTGCAAGTAGGAGCACCGGGTATGAACGCAGCGCAAGTTCCGTCTGAGCTTGTCAGCATTGTAACAGCGTCTATTATCTTCTTTGTCAGCGTTCACTACATTATTGAACGCTTTGTCAAACCTAAAAAACAAGTTAAAGGAGGTAAGTAAGGATGTCTATTACAACATTACTCACCCTCTTGGTCTCTTCTATGCTGATTTACTCAGCACCACTTATTTTTACGAGTATCGGGGGAGTTTTCTCTGAACGTGGTGGTGTCGTTAACGTAGGTCTTGAAGGAATTATGGTTATGGGAGCCTTTTCTGGGGTTGTCTTTAACCTTGAGTTTGCAGAACAACTTGGAGCAGCGACTCCTTGGATTTCCTTGTTAGTTGCTGGTATCGTGGGAGCTATTTTCTCCCTCATCCATGCAGTCGCTACAGTTCATTTCCGTGCGGACCATGTTGTCAGTGGTACAGTATTGAACTTGATGGCTCCTGCCCTAGCGGTTTTCTTGGTTAAAGTTCTTTATAACAAAGGACAAACGGATAACTTAAGCCAGACTTTTGGACGTTTTGATTTCCCAGTTTTGGCTGATATCCCTGTGATTGGAGATATCTTCTTCAAGTCAACAAGTTTGCTAGGTTATATCGCGATTGCCTTCTCTTTCCTTGCATGGTTTATTCTCTTTAAGACCCGTTTTGGTCTTCGACTTCGCTCTGTTGGTGAACACCCTCAGGCAGCGGATACCTTGGGGATCAATGTCTACAAGATGCGATATCTTGGGGTTATTATTTCAGGTTTCCTAGGGGGAATTGGGGGAGCGATTTATGCTCAATCCATTTCAGTTAACTTCTCAGTGACAACTATTGTCGGTCCTGGATTTATCGCCCTTGCTGCAATGATCTTTGGTAAATGGAACCCAATTGGTGCTATGCTTTCTAGTCTTTTCTTTGGACTTTCACAAAGTTTGGCAGTTATCGGTTCTCAATTACCTTTCCTACAAGGAGTGCCAGCGGTTTACCTTCAAATCGCCCCTTATGTCTTGACCATTCTTGTCTTGGCAGCCTTCTTTGGAAAAGCAGTTGCGCCTAAGGCAGATGGTATCAACTACATCAAGTCAAAATAAGCATACAAAAAAACGCCAGTTTCAAACTGGCGTTTTATTTTTTAGGATTTTGATGTGTCAAGTTTAGTCCCCAAGGGACGAGATTTTCAGTTTTATTTTTGATACGTGTGATATTATCTTTGTGACGAATGATAATCAAGCTAGCAAGTGCTAGGATAATCAAAATGAAGAGAGGGTCATAGCTGTTCAGGATAAATCCAAATAGTGGAAATAGGAGAACTCCAATAACGGCTGCAATAGAAGCAGTAACGCTAGACAGTGAAATCATACTACCTAGATAGAGGCTTCCAAAGAATACGATTGCTAGATAGAGACAGAAAACAGGCGCAAATCCGAAAATCACTCCAGCACTGGTTGCGACAGCCTTGCCCCCTTTAAACCCTGCAAAGATAGGAAAGGTATGTCCAATCACGGCTAAAAGTCCAAAGACAAGTGGTGATACACCTTGTTGGTGGAAAAAAATAGGAAGTAGAGTGGCCAAGGTCCCTTTAAAGAAGTCAATCACAAAGGTTGCCATCCCTGCTTTCTTACCCAAAATACGGAAAGTATTGGTCGTTCCGGTGTTTCCAGAACCGTGTTCACGCAGATTTGTTTGAAAGAAAACTTGTCCAATCCAGAGACCAGACGGAATCGAACCAAGCAAATAAGCTAGAATTAATAATACAAATGTCATCATAGACCTATTATACCATGAAATGCTGTGGAAAGTCAGAGAATATCCTGTGAAATTGTGACAGCTGAATGGGAAAAGTTTTGCAAAATCCCTAGAAAACCTGTAAAATAGAAAAGATGAACAAATAGGAGGTTCCTTGTGTCAAAAAAGGAAATCAATATTAATAACTACAATGATGACGCCATTCAGGTGCTAGAAGGGTTGGATGCGGTTCGTAAACGTCCGGGGATGTATATTGGATCGACTGACGGTGTTGGTCTCCATCACCTAGTCTGGGAAATTGTGGATAATGCAGTCGATGAAGCCTTATCTGGATTTGGTGACCGCATTGATGTGACCATCAATAAAGACGGCAGTCTAACCGTTCAAGACCACGGACGTGGGATGCCAACGGGAATGCACGCCATGGGAATTCCAACTGTTGAAGTTATCTTTACCATTCTCCACGCTGGAGGGAAATTCGGTCAAGGTGGCTATAAGACATCTGGAGGTCTTCACGGAGTCGGTTCTTCGGTTGTTAATGCACTCTCAAGTTGGTTGGAAGTTGAAATTATCCGTGACGGTACAGTCTACAAGCAACGTTTTGAAAATGGCGGGAAACCCGTCACAACCTTGAAGAAAATTGGTACAGCACCCAAGTCTAAGACCGGTACCAAAGTCACTTTCATGCCTGATGCGACGATTTTCTCTACGACTGACTTCAAGTACAATACCATTTCAGAACGACTCAATGAGTCAGCCTTTCTCTTAAAAAATGTCACCTTGTCTTTGACAGATAAGCGAACAGATGAAGAAATCGAGTTCCATTATGAGAACGGGGTTCAGGACTTTGTTTCTTACCTCAATGAAGACAAGGAAACCTTGACGCCAGTCCTATACTTTGAAGGGGAAGACAATGGTTTCCAAGTGGAAGTAGCTCTCCAGTACAATGATGGATTTTCAGATAACATTCTATCTTTTGTCAATAACGTTCGCACCAAGGATGGGGGGACGCACGAGACAGGACTCAAGTCAGCCATTACTAAGGTCATGAATGACTACGCGCGTAAGACAGGACTTCTCAAGGAAAAAGATAAAAATCTTGAAGGGTCAGACTACCGCGAGGGACTAGCAGCCGTTCTTTCTATTCTGGTGCCTGAAGAACACCTCCAGTTTGAGGGTCAGACCAAGGACAAACTTGGAAGCCCACTAGCTCGTCCAGTTGTGGATGGGATTGTGGCTGATAAGTTGACCTTCTTCCTTATGGAAAATGGGGAACTGGCTTCCAATCTCATTCGCAAAGCTATCAAGGCTCGTGATGCGCGCGAGGCGGCACGTAAAGCGCGTGATGAGAGCCGAAATGGTAAGAAAAACAAGAAAGACAAGGGCTTGTTGTCTGGAAAATTGACTCCAGCCCAGTCTAAAAACCCTGCAAAGAATGAACTCTACCTAGTCGAGGGGGACTCTGCCGGTGGTTCTGCCAAGCAAGGTCGTGACCGTAAGTTCCAGGCTATCTTGCCCCTTCGAGGTAAGGTCATTAATACAGCCAAGGCCAAGATGGCGGATATCCTTAAAAATGAGGAAATCAACACCATGATTTATACCATCGGAGCGGGTGTCGGAGCAGACTTCTCTATTGAAGATGCCAACTATGACAAGATTATTATCATGACCGATGCGGATACAGATGGTGCCCATATTCAGACTCTTCTCTTAACATTCTTCTACCGTTATATGCGTCCGCTAGTTGAGACAGGACATGTCTATATCGCCCTTCCGCCTCTTTACAAGATGTCCAAAGGTAAAGGCAAGAAAGAAGAAGTAGCTTATGCTTGGACGGACGGTGAACTAGAAGAACTTCGCAAGCAGTTCGGCAAAGGAGCCACTCTCCAACGCTACAAGGGACTTGGTGAGATGAACGCGGACCAACTCTGGGAAACAACCATGAATCCAGAAACCCGCACTCTTATCCGTGTCACGATTGAAGACCTAGCACGCGCTGAACGCCGTGTTAATGTCCTCATGGGAGATAAGGTCGAGCCACGCCGTAAGTGGATTGAGGATAATGTTAAGTTTACGCTAGAAGAAGCGACTGTGTTTTAAGGAGTGTGAATAATGAATAGTTCAGGACATTCGATTTTTGGAAGTTACTTGGGTTTAATTTTCTTAGTTTCTTTACCCTCAGCTATTCTTGCATTCTACATCAATAGTCGAAAAAAAAGTTTCCAAGGTTTATATGCACCGATTGTATTTACTTTGTTTATGATCTTGATGCTTTTATTCAATATGGATTCGTCAGAATCCGGTTCTTTAGTGGCATCCTTTGTCATGATTTTATTTGGTTTTCCTTTGATAGCAGGAGCTTTAGTCTACACACTTATTCGATTGTGTTATGTCTATCCGGAGAAACGGTGGAAGGCTTTTTTGATTTTCCTATCCTATATTTTAGGTCCCCTATCTGTGGGTATTCTGGGATGGTATGTGGTAAATTTAGTTCAGATTCATCTGTTGACATTCTTGGTAATGATTTTGATGATTCTAGTTTCCTATCTTCCTCCTCTCTATCTCCATTACACCAAACGAAATCAGTAAGCAAAGGGGGAGTGAATAGTGAACAGTTATTTAATAATGATATTTTTCTTTCTCGAAATCATTGTTATTGCTGGGATAATTCTTGATGCAATCTCCAATAAAGAGAAAATAGAATATTCAAGCTCCTTAAGTTCCCTAGTATTTATGGCTTGTAATATAGGAATGTTTGTAGTGTTCAATCCGTCTTTAGACGAACCATACTTAGGAGCATTTGTACGGGTGTTTTCCATCTACGCTCATGCGCCTCTGTGCTTAACGTATGCGATTACTAGTCTTTATAAGAGTATCAAGCACGTCAAGTATTTCCCTAGTAAGTTTGCCCGGATCCTAATATGTAACGTTGCACTTATATTTCTACTCTCAATTGTAAATATTTTAGTATTATTTAGAGGGATTAAAGAAATCTATATATTTATTTTCTTGCAAGGCCTTTTTTCAGGAATTCAATTCCTACTTTGGATGCTTGAAAGAACAAGAGTTCGAAAACTACAACAACAAAAGAAAGAAGATGCTCCTTTTACTAATCATGTTTCAGATGAGGGTGACATAGATGAGAACTAACCAGGAAATACTTGAAATGATTTTTGGAATAGTTAAACCTTAAAAGTTGACGCTGATAAGAACTCAAGTATCTCCTCCTCAATAATCTGACGGAAAATATCATTCAGGTCTGTTTCTTTAGAGGACGCTTTATACTATTTGAAGGATATTATTTTTACCATACAGGAAAGTCGCATCGTTCAAGTAAAAATGATTATCATATTTGTTATGTAAATAATATATAGAACTAAAGGGGGGTCAGTAATGTTTAGGGAATTTACGTTATCTACTTTGATTAGGGAATTTATGTATTTTATTCCCGTTATAACCATAGTAATTTTTGCAATTATAAGTGATTTAATATCTAACTTGGGGAAAAAAGAAAACGCTCGTGCAGTGTCCCTATTTATGTTGAACATCTTCACTATTGGCTTTTGCCTATTAGATAAAGGTTACCCATACTTTGGACAAAGGTTTATCTTTTATTATGTAGGTTGCTTCACACCTTTGATGATCGCATATTCATTATATACCCTCTATAGGAGTATAAAACATTATATGCATTTTAGGAGAACATTTGCTATAATACTTCTGATCAATGCCACCTTCATCTTTCTCCTTTCATTGGTAAATATATTTGTTGTATGGGAAATCATAAAAAATTACCAAAGAAGTAACATAATATCTATTTGTTATATTTTAATTGTTTTGGGGATTTGTTCAACTATCCAATTCATTGTAGGGGAACTTGAGAAGAAAAGAATACGAGGCATCCAAAAACAAGAGGAGCAAGACGGCTATGAAAAATGACTCTATAAAAGATATATGCAGACAACATAGAAGATGATTCAGTATGCTAAGGAGAGGTTGAACTAGTATGTTAGATCATGTATTTGCTACATTTTTTATGGGATTCCCAGGAGTACAAATTTTAGTATTGGTGTCCTCTATATTTCTAGCTATCAAAAGAAATAAGTTACATAAAAGGGTGTATGGATTATTTTTCCCGATTATTATAACGATGTGTAATATTTGGCTTATTTCAATAAATCGTACAGAGCTTTTTGATGATGCTTTAAGATTTTCTTTCTTTCTAATTTCTTTTTGTTTACCTATGCTTATTTCTTCCACACTCTATCACTCAATACGCTTATATTATTTATACAAATCAATCAAGTGGAGAGTCTCCCTATAAGTTTCTGTTATTTATTCGGTTTAATTTTTCATTATCTTAATACAATGCATTGGGAGGAGCTATTTCGAGGGCAAAAGTTTATGTTTAATATCTTGCTGATATCAACTGCTATAGTTTCTTATTTACCTTGTCAATATTTGTACACACTTCAAAGAAGAAAGAATAATCCATAGGAAATAGTTGCCTTTGCTTAATCTAAATAAGTGTTTGTGAATGACTTAAATAGTATCTAAAAATATTTTTCTTAATACCAATTTTAATGTAAAAACCACTCTACATTCTTTGAAAGGAGTTGAACACGCCCTAAATGCTGTGTGAAAAAGATAAATTCTCTTGTGAGCATCGCTCACTGCAATAATTTCCTATTTTCACTTTGCATTTTACGGGCTTAGTATCCTATGTCTAACATTCAAAACATGTCCCTTGAGGACATCATGGGAGAGCGCTTTGGTCGCTACTCCAAGTACATTATTCAAGACCGGGCTTTGCCAGACATTCGTGATGGATTGAAGCCGGTTCAGCGTCGTATTCTTTATTCTATGAATAAGGATGGCAATACCTTTGACAAGAGCTACCGCAAGTCGGCCAAGTCTGTCGGGAACATCATGGGAAATTTTCACCCACACGGGGATTCTTCTATCTATGATGCCATGGTTCGTATGTCTCAGGACTGGAAAAATCGTGAGATTCTAGTTGAAATGCACGGTAATAACGGTTCTATGGACGGAGATCCACCGGCGGCAATGCGTTATACCGAGGCGCGTTTGTCTGAAATTGCTGGGTACCTTCTTCAGGATATCGAGAAAAAGACAGTTCCTTTTGCTTGGAACTTTGACGATACCGAGAAAGAACCGACGGTTTTGCCAGCAGCCTTTCCAAACCTCTTGGTCAATGGTTCGACTGGGATTTCGGCTGGTTATGCCACAGATATTCCACCGCATAATTTGGCTGAGGTCATTGATGCGACGGTTTACATGATTGATCACCCAACAGCCAAGGTGGACAAGCTCATGGAATTCTTGCCTGGACCAGACTTCCCTACAGGAGCTATCATCCAAGGGCGTGATGAAATCAAGAAGGCCTATGAAACTGGGAAAGGGCGCGTGGTTGTTCGCTCTAAGACGGAGATTGAAAAGCTAAAAGGTGGTAAGGAGCAAATCGTTATCACTGAGATTCCTTATGAAATCAATAAGGCCAATCTGGTCAAGAAAATTGATGATGTTCGTGTCAATAACAAAGTAGCGGGGATTGCCGAAGTTCGTGATGAGTCTGACCGTGACGGTCTTCGCATTGCTATCGAACTCAAGAAAGACGCTAATACCGAGCTTGTTCTCAACTATCTTTTCAAATACACCGACTTACAAATCAATTACAACTTTAACATGGTAGCGATTGATAATTTCACTCCTCGTCAAGTTGGAATTGTCCCAATCCTGTCTAGCTATATCGCCCACCGTCGTGAAGTGATTTTGGCACGTTCCCGCTTTGACAAGGAAAAGGCTGAGAAACGTCTGCATATCGTTGAAGGTTTGATTCGCGTGATTTCGATTTTGGACGAAGTCATTGCCCTTATCCGTGCTTCTGAAAACAAGGCTGACGCTAAGGAAAACCTCAAGATCAGCTATGAGTTTACTGAGGAGCAGGCTGAAGCCATCGTGACCTTACAACTTTACCGTTTGACCAATACAGACGTGGTTGTCTTGCAGGAAGAAGAAGCAGAATTGCGTGAAAAGATTGCCATGCTTGCGGCTATCATCGGTGATGAACGGACTATGTACAATCTCATGAAAAAAGAGCTTCGTGAGGTTAAGAAGAAATTTGCGACTCCACGTTTGAGTACTTTGGAAGATACTGCGAAAGCAATCGAGATTGATACAGCTAGTTTGATTGCCGAGGAAGATACCTATGTCAGCGTAACTAAGGCAGGCTATATCAAGCGTACCAGCCCACGTTCCTTTGCAGCTTCTACGCTAGAGGAAATCGGCAAACGTGATGATGATCGTCTGATCTTTGTGCAAACTGCCAAGACAACCCAGCACCTCTTGATGTTTACAACTCTTGGGAATGTCATTTATCGACCAATCCATGAATTGGCAGACATTCGCTGGAAGGACATCGGAGAGCACTTGAGCCAAACGATTACAAACTTTGAAACTAACGAAGAAATCCTTTATGCAGAAGTAGTGGATCAGTTTGATGATGCGACAACCTACTTTGCAGCAACTCGCCTTGGTCAAATCAAACGCGTAGAACGCAAAGAATTCTCTCCATGGCGGACCTACAAGTCGAAGTCTGTCAAGTATGCTAAGCTCAAAGACGAGACAGACCAAATTGTAGCAGTGGCTCCGATTAAACTAGATGATGTTCTTTTGATTAGTCAAAACGGCTATGCCCTTCGTTTCAATATCGAAGAGGTTCCGGTTGTTGGTGCCAAGGCTGCAGGTGTCAAGGCTATGAACCTGAAAGCAGATGATTCGCTTCAGGCTGCCTTTATCTGTAACACCTCATCCTTCTATCTCTTGACCCAACGTGGAAGCTTGAAACGCGTTTCCATTGAGGAAATTCCAGCGACCAGCCGTGCCAAACGAGGACTTCAAGTCTTGCGTGAGTTAAAAAACAAACCGCATCGTGTCTTCTTGGCTGGAGCAGTTGCAGAGCAAGGTTTCGTTGGTGATCTTTTTAGTACAGAAGTAGAAGAAAACGACCAAACGTTACTTGTTCAATCTAACAAGGGGACGATCTATGAGAGTCGATTGCAAGACCTCAACTTGTCAGAACGTACTAGCAATGGAAGCTTTATTTCAGACACGATTTCAGATGAAGAAGTTTTCGATGCTTACCTCAAAGAAGTCTTTAAAGAGGATAAAGCGAGTTCGTAAAAAGAATCAGTCCAGAGGGCTGATTTCTTTTGTGTTGAAAAAATTTTCAGAAAATTACAAATAATACTTGAAATTTTACTAGAAAAGTGTAGAATAGAACACATAGTTTGAATAGTATAAAGGAGAAAAACATGACAGTTGCAATTGATTGGGAAAACCTTGGATTTGCTTATATGAAATTACCTTACCGTTATATCGCTCACTACAAAAATGGTCAATGGGATCAAGGAGAATTGACAGAGGATGCAACCTTGCATATTTCAGAGTCTTCTCCAAGTCTCCACTATGGACAGCAAGCATTTGAGGGATTGAAAGCCTATCGTACCAAGGACGGCAGTGTTCAATTGTTCCGTCCTGACGAAAATGCCAAGCGTTTGCAACGTACTTGCGACCGTCTTTTGATGCCACAAGTTCCGACAGAAATGTTTGTAGAAGCTTGTAAAGCAGTTGTGCGTGCAAATGAAGAATACGTCCCACCATATGGAACAGGTGGAACCCTTTATCTTCGTCCGCTGTTGATTGGTGTTGGGGATATTATTGGGGTAAAACCAGCAGAAGAATATATTTTTACCATCTTTGCTATGCCGGTTGGTAACTATTTTAAAGGTGGTTTGGTCCCAACTAACTTCTTGATTCAGGATGAATACGACCGTGCCGCTCCAAATGGTACAGGTGCTGCTAAGGTAGGTGGGAACTATGCTGCTAGTCTCCTTCCAGGTAAAATGGCCAAGTCACACCAATTTTCAGATGTTATCTACCTAGACCCATCTACACATACAAAAATTGAAGAAGTCGGATCAGCCAACTTCTTTGGAATCACGGCAGACAATGAATTTGTTACGCCATTGAGTCCATCTATCTTGCCATCTATTACCAAGTATTCTTTGCTTTACTTGGCAGAACACCGCTTGGGCTTGACACCGATTGAAGGCGATGTCCCAATCGATAATTTGGATCGTTTTGTAGAGGCGGGTGCCTGCGGGACAGCAGCGGGTATTTCGCCAATTGGAGGCATCCAACATGGCGATGATTTCCATGTTTTCTATAGTGAAACAGAAGTAGGTCCTGTGACACGTAAACTCTATGATGAATTGACTGGTATCCAATTTGGTGATGTAGATGCACCTGAAGGATGGATTGTCAAAGTGGACTAAAAGACATGAAGTAAAGAAGAACTCCATAGCAGTTGTAAGGACTGAAATGGAGTTTTTTCTTGCTAGTTTGAGCATTTTCTTGTACAATAGAAAAAGTGAAAAGAGGTACAGTATGAGTAAAAAAGATAAGAAAATTGAAATTCAATTAACGGATGCAAAAGTGACTGTTGGAAAAGACAGCTATGAAGGATACGTTTTGACGATCGGGAAAAAGGTTATTGGGGAAATTGCCGAATTAGATAGCCAATTTGCCATCATAAAGAATGGAAATGTCGATAGTTTTTATAAAAAACTTGAAAAAGCTGTGGAAATTTTGATTGAAAACTATAATTTGACAAAATAATACTTGTTTTATTGAAAATTTCATGATATAATAGTTCTCGTTAAACATTGGAGAGATAGCGAAGAGGCTAAACGCGGCGGACTGTAAATCCGCTCCTTCGGGTTCGGGGGTTCGAATCCCTCTCTCTCCATTCATCAATGGGGTATAGCCAAGCGGTAAGGCAAGGGACTTTGACTCCCTCATGCGTTGGTTCGAATCCAGCTACCCCAGTTCTTAGGTAATAAATTCAAGATAAAAAGAAAAATATCTTAGGGTATTTTATTTTTATAATTGAAAGACGTGAACGATATGAACATGTCTTTGCGGGTGCTTAGGAAAAAAATTATAAGTATGTCAAGTTTGGAAAAACTTGATTGTTGGAGGATTTTTTAGATGAACGAATTTGAAGATTTGCTAAATAGCGTTAGCCAAGTTGAGCCTGGTGATGTTGTTAGTGCTGAAGTATTGACAGTTGATGCGACTCAAGCTAACGTTGCAATCTCTGGGACTGGTGTTGAAGGTGTCTTGACTCTTCGCGAATTGACAAACGATCGCGATGCAGATATCAATGACTTTGTGAAAGTAGGAGAAGTATTGGATGTTCTTGTACTTCGTCAAGTAGTTGGTAAAGATACTGATACAGTTACATACCTTGTATCTAAAAAACGCCTTGAAGCTCGCAAAGCATGGGACAAACTTGTAGGACGCGAAGAAGAAGTTGTTACTGTTAAAGGAACTCGTGCCGTTAAAGGTGGACTTTCAGTAGAATTTGAAGGTGTTCGTGGATTTATCCCAGCTTCAATGTTGGATACTCGTTTCGTACGTAACACTGAGCGTTTCGTAGGTCAAGAATTTGATGCTAAAATCAAGGAAGTTGATCCTAAAGAAAACCGCTTCATCCTTTCACGTCGTGAAGTTGTTGAAGCAGCTACTGCAGCAGCTCGTGCTGAAGTATTCGGTAAATTGGCTGTTGGTGATGTCGTAACTGGTAAAGTTGCTCGTATCACTAGCTTTGGTGCTTTCATCGACCTTGGTGGTGTTGACGGATTGGTTCACTTGACTGAATTGTCACACGAACGTAACGTATCACCTAAATCAGTTGTAACTGTTGGTGAAGAAATCGAAGTGAAGATCCTTGATCTTAACGAAGAAGAAGGACGCGTATCACTTTCACTTAAAGCAACAACACCTGGACCATGGGATGGCGTTGAACAAAAATTGGCTAAAGGTGATGTAGTAGAAGGAACAGTTAAACGTTTGACTGACTTCGGTGCATTTGTTGAAGTATTGCCAGGTATCGATGGACTTGTTCACGTATCACAAATTTCACACAAACGTATCGAAAATCCAAAAGAAGCTCTTACTGTTGGTCAAGAAGTTACTGTTAAAGTCCTTGATGTTAACGCTGACGCAGAACGTGTATCACTTTCTATCAAAGCTCTTGAAGAACGTCCAGCTCAAGAAGAAGGACAAAAAGAAGAAAAACGTGCTGCTCGTCCACGTCGTCCAAAACGTCAAGAAAAACGTGATTTCGAACTTCCAGAAACACAAACAGGATTCTCAATGGCTGACTTGTTCGGTGATATCGAACTTTAATCAAATTGATAATCACAAAATCCTTTGTTTAAAACAAGGGATTTTTCTTTTGTCTCTTTCTCATTTTTGATATAATAGTTCTATGTTAGATTCAGAAAAACAATCACAATATCAATTGTTAAATGAGGAACTCTCTTATTTGCTTGACGGTGAGAGCAATGTTCTTGCCAATCTTTCGAATGCTAGTGCCCTCCTAAAATCTCGCTTTCCCAATACTGTATTTGCAGGGTTTTATCTGTTTGACGGTAGCGAGTTGGTTTTAGGGCCTTTTCAGGGTGGTGTTTCTTGTATTCGCATTCCGCTTGGAAAAGGCGTGTGTGGAGAAGCTGCTGAGTTTCAAGAGACTGTTTTGGTTGGCGATGTGAGCACCTATCCAAACTACATTTCTTGTGATAGTATGGCCAAGAGTGAAATCGTGGTTCCCATGCTCAAGAATGGTCAATTGCTGGGTGTCTTAGACCTGGATTCTTCAGTTATTGATGATTACAATGCCGTTGACCGTGATTACTTGGAACAATTTGTCGCTATTTTGCTTGAGAAGACAGAATGGGACTTTACGATGTTTGAGGAGAAAGCCTAATGTATCAAGCACTTTATCGAAAATATAGAAGCCAGACTTTTTCACAACTAGTAGGTCAAGAAGTTGTGGCTAAAACCCTAAAACAAGCAGTTGAGCAGGAAAAGATTAGTCATGCCTATCTTTTCTCAGGTCCTCGAGGAACTGGTAAAACCAGTGTAGCCAAGATTTTTGCCAAGGCTATGAACTGTCCGAACCAGGTAGACGGGGAACCATGTAATAACTGTTATATCTGCCAAGCAGTCACAGAAGGTAGCCTAGAAGATGTTATCGAAATGGATGCGGCTTCGAATAATGGAGTCGATGAAATCCGTGAAATTCGTGATAAATCCACCTATTCTCCTAGTTTGGCCCGTTATAAGGTCTATATCATAGACGAGGTTCATATGTTGTCTACAGGAGCTTTTAATGCGCTTTTGAAGACCCTAGAAGAACCAACCCAGAACGTTGTCTTTATTTTGGCGACTACCGAATTGCACAAGATTCCAGCAACTATTTTATCGCGTGTCCAACGTTTTGAGTTTAAATCGATTCGAACTCAAGATATCACGGCACATATTCATCATATTTTAGAAAAAGAAAATATCAGTTCTGAACCAGATGCTGTAGAAATCATTGCCAGACGGGCTGAAGGTGGGATGCGGGATGCCTTGTCTATTCTGGACCAAGCCTTGAGTTTGACTCAAGGGAATGCTTTAACTACAGCTATCTCTGAGGAGATTACAGGCACCATTAGTCTATCAGCGCTTGATGACTATGTAGCCGCCTTGTCACAGCAGGATGTTTTAAAAGCTCTTGATTCTTTGAATCTTTTGTTTGAAAATGGCAAGAGTATGACTCGTTTTGTGACGGATCTTTTACAGTACTTGCGTGATCTATTAGTTGTTCAGACAGGTGGCGAAAATACTCATCATAGTCCAGTTTTTATGGACAATCTAGCTCTTTCTCAGGAAAGTCTCTTTGAAATGATTCGAATAGCGACTGTGAGCTTGGCAGATATGAAAGCGAGCCTACAACCTAAGATTTATGCTGAGATGATGACCATTCGTTTAGCGGAGATTAAGCCTGAACCAGTGCTTTCAGGAGCTGTCGAAAGTGAAATTTCTGCACTGAGACAGGAAGTAGTTCGTCTCAAGCAAGAACTTGCTAATGTTGGAACGGTGCCTAAACAAGTGGCGCCAGTCCCTAGCCGTCCAGCCACTTCCAAGACTGTCTATCGAGTAGACCGTAATAAGGTTCAGGCTATCCTACAAGAAGCTGTTGAAAATCCTGAATTGGCACGGCAAAACTTGATTCGCCTCCAAAATGCATGGGGAGAAGTAATCGAAAGCTTAGCTGGTCCTGATAAGGCTCTGCTTGTTGGTTCTCAGCCAGTTGCGGCCAACGAACACCATGCTATTTTAGCTTTTGAATCTAATTTCAATGCAGGGCAAACCATGAAACGGGATAACCTCAATACCATGTTTGGCAATATTCTCAGCCAGGCGGCTGGATTTTCACCTGAAATCCTGGCAATTTCCCTAGAGGAATGGAAAGAGGTTCGTGCAGCATTTTCAGCTAGAAACAAGTCTTCTCAAGCTGATCAAGAGGCGGAAGAAGAAAGCCTAATTCCAGAAGGATTTGAATTTCTGGCTGATAAAGTCATGGTCGAAGAAGACTAAAAGTGGATTTCATGGTACAATAATTCTATGACTAGACAACAATTTATCGTGATAGCACTATTTACTGCTGCTGAGACTTATTTTTTCAATGAAGCTTGGATGACGGGTCGCTATTTCATGGCAGCATTTTGGGCTATTCTACTTTTTCGAAATTTTAGGTTAAGTTATGTAATGGGGAAAATAGTAGATGCCATTGATCAGCACCTAAACCGTAAGGATTAGTCACTAGCTTCTAAACAAAATCAAAGCCTTTTAGGCTTTTTTTTGTTATACTAGTAGAGTATATTTATGGACCTTTTCTTGTATTTTTTGAGAAATGTAAGTGATTTCGCTAAGGATAAAGGAAGTAGGCCAGAAAAAGAAAGGAACTATCATGTCAGTATTAGAGATCAAAGATCTTCACGTTGAGATTGAAGGAAAAGAAATTTTGAAAGGGGTCAATCTGACTCTGAAAACAGGAGAAATCGCAGCTATCATGGGACCAAATGGTACTGGTAAATCGACTCTTTCTGCAGCTATCATGGGGAACCCTAACTATGAAGTTACCAAAGGTGAGGTTTTATTTGATGGTGTAAACATCCTTGAGTTGGAAGTAGACGAGCGAGCGCGTATGGGACTTTTCCTGGCTATGCAATATCCATCTGAAATTCCTGGAATTACCAATGCAGAGTTTCTTCGTGCAGCCATGAATGCTGGTAAAGAAGATGATGAAAAGATTTCGGTTCGTGAGTTCATCACTAAACTAGACGAGAAAATGGAATTGCTCAACATGAAAGAAGAAATGGCAGAGCGTTACCTCAACGAAGGTTTCTCAGGTGGTGAGAAAAAACGTAATGAAATTCTTCAACTCTTGATGTTGGAACCAACATTTGCCCTTTTGGATGAGATTGACTCAGGTCTTGATATTGACGCCCTTAAAGTTGTGTCTAAAGGTGTCAATGCCATGCGTGGTGAAGGCTTTGGTGCTATGATTATCACTCACTACCAACGTCTCTTGAACTACATCACACCAGACGTGGTCCACGTGATGATGGAAGGTCGTGTTGTCCTTTCTGGTGGTCCAGAATTGGCTGCCCGTTTGGAACGTGAAGGATACGCAAAACTTGCTGAAGAACTTGGCTACGACTACAAGGAAGAATTGTAATTCCCTCGTATCTTTTAGGAGAAGTAAATGACTAAAGAGAATATTAAACTTTTTTCAGAAATGCACGCTGAACCAAGCTGGTTGGCTGACCTCCGTCAAAAAGCTTTTGATAAGATTGAGAGTTTGGAATTACCAGTTATTGAGCGTGTCAAATTTCACCGTTGGAATCTGGGAGATGGAACCATCACAGAAAGTGAACCTTCAGCAAATGTTCCTGACTTCACGGCTCTAGATAATCACTTGAAGTTGGTGCAAGTAGGAACGCAGACTGTTTTTGAACAAACTCCAGTTGAATTGGCTGAACAAGGAGTAGTCTTTACAGACTTTCACTCAGCTTTAGAAGAAATTCCAGAACTTATCGAGGAATTCTTCATGTCATCTGTTAAGTATGACGATGACAAGTTGGCAGCCTACCACACGGCTTACTTTAACAGTGGTGCTGTTCTCTACATTCCTGATAACGTTGAGATTACAGAGCCAATCGAAGGAATTTTCTACCAAGACAGCGATAGCGATGTGCCATTTAACAAGCATATTCTGATCATTGCAGGTAAAAACTCTAAAATCAGCTACCTTGAACGTCTTGAGTCTCGTGGCCAAGGTAGTGCCAAGGCAACTGCTAATATCACGGTCGAAGTGATTGCTCGTTCAGGTGCGCAAGTGAAATTTGCAGCTATTGACCGTTTAGGTGAAAATGTCACTGCCTATATTAGCCGTCGTGGTAAACTAGGCAACGATGCAAGCATTGACTGGGCAATCGGTGTCATGAACGAAGGAAATGTTGTTGCTGATTTTGATAGCGATTTGATTGGAAATGGTAGCCATGCTGACCTTAAAGTCGTAGCTCTTTCAAGTGGCCGTCAGGTTCAAGGGATTGATACTCGAGTGACTAACTATGGTTGCAACTCTATCGGAAATATCCTCCAACATGGGGTTATCCTTGAAAAAGCAACTTTGACCTTCAATGGTATTGGACACATTATCAAGGGTGCTAAGGGAGCTGATGCGCAGCAAGAAAGTCGTGTTCTCATGCTTTCAGATCAGGCGCGTTCAGATGCCAACCCCATTCTTTTGATTGATGAAAATGACGTAACTGCAGGTCACGCGGCTTCTATCGGTCAGGTGGATCCAGAAGATATGTACTACCTCATGAGCCGTGGCTTGGATAAGGCGACTGCTGAGCGTTTGGTTGTTCGTGGTTTCCTTGGCTCCGTAATTGTTGAGATTCCAGTCAAAGAAGTTCGTGACGAAATGATTGCAACTATCGAAGAAAAATTGTCAAAACGCTAAGGGGAAGCCTATGTTAGATGTAGAAGCGATTCGCAAGGATTTTCCAATTTTGGACCAGATTGTCAACGATGAACCTCTGGTCTATCTGGACAATGCTGCGACGACACAAAAACCACTAGCAGTTCTGGAAACAATCAACCGCTACTATGAGCAGGACAATGCCAATGTTCACCGTGGGGTCCATACCTTGGCTGAGCGAGCAACAGCATCCTATGAAGCTGCTCGTGAAACCATTCGTAAGTTTATCAATGCAGGCTCTACAAAGGAAGTTCTCTTTACCAGAGGAACGACAACCAGCCTTAACTGGGTGGCACGCTTTGCTGAGGAAATCCTGACTGAGGGAGACCAGGTCTTGATCTCTGTCATGGAACACCATTCCAATATCATTCCATGGCAGGAAGCTTGTCGCAAGACTGGGGCAGAGCTTGTCTATGTTTATCTCAAGGACGGAGCTCTGGATATGGATGACTTGCGCGCTAAATTGACTGATAAAGTCAAGTTTGTCTCCCTAGCTCACGCCTCAAATGTTCTTGGTGTGGTCAATCCTATCAAGGAAATCACGCAATTAGCCCACCAAGTTGGAGCTATCATGGTGGTGGATGGTGCTCAATCTACACCTCATATGAAGATTGATGTCCAGGACTTGGATGTGGACTTCTTTGCCTTTTCGGGTCACAAGATGGCTGGTCCGACTGGTATCGGTGTACTTTACGGCAAAGAGAAGTATCTGGAACAAATGTCACCAGTAGAATTTGGTGGTGAGATGATCGATTTTGTCTATGAGCAATCTGCTAGCTGGAAGGAATTGCCTTGGAAATTTGAGGCTGGAACGCCAAATATGGCAGGTGCTATCGGACTTGCTGCAGCAGTGGATTATCTAGAAAAGATTGGTATGGATGCCATTGAATCTCATGAACAGGAATTGATTGCATACGTCTATCCCAAATTGCAGGCCATTGAAGGTTTGACCATTTATGGTTCGCAGGACTTGGCTCAACGGTCAGGTGTCATTGCCTTCAACCTAGGGGATCTTCATCCTCATGATCTTGCTACAGCATTAGATTATGAAGGAGTGGCTGTTCGTGCTGGTCACCATTGCGCCCAACCTTTGCTTCAGTATTTGGAAGTCCCAGCAACAGCTCGTGTAAGTTTTTATATCTACAATACCAAGGCAGATTGTGACAAACTAGTCGATGCTTTACAAAAGACAAAGGAGTTTTTCAATGGCACTTTCTAAACTAGATAGCCTTTATATGGCAGTGGTGGCAGACCATTCGAAAAATCCACATCACCAAGGGAAGCTGGAAGATGCTGAGCAAATCAGCCTCAATAATCCAACCTGTGGGGATGTCATCAACCTCTCTGTCAAGTTTGACGCAGAGGACCGTTTGGAAGATATTGCTTTTCTAAATTCAGGATGCACGATTTCAACTGCCTCTGCTAGTATGATGACAGATGCAGTTTTAGGCAAGACCAAACAAGAAATTCTAGAACTTGCGACCATTTTTTCAGAAATGGTTCAAGGGCAAAAAGATGAGCGTCAAGACCAACTTGGAGACGCGGCTTTCTTATCAGGTGTTGCCAAATTCCCACAACGGATTAAGTGTGCAACCCTGGCTTGGAATGCCCTTAAGAAAACAATTGAAAATCAAGATAACAAGTAAGACAAGTTTCTTTTGTCTTATGAATCAGTAGAAATGAAGAATGAAAGAAAGGATATTATGGCTGAAGAAAGAGTAGAACCAAAACCAATTGACCTTGGTGAATATAAATTTGGTTTCCATGACGATGTAGAGCCTGTCCTATCGACAGGAAAAGGATTGAACGAAGAAGTCATTCGCGAATTATCAGCTGCTAAGGGAGAACCTGAGTGGATGTTAGAATTCCGTTTGAAGTCTTATGAAACCTTCAAAAAAATGCCCATGCAAACCTGGGGAGCAGACTTGTCAGAGATTGACTTTGATGACTTGATCTACTACCAAAAACCTTCTGATAAACCTGCCCGTTCTTGGGATGAAGTTCCTGAAAAAATCAAAGAAACCTTTGAACGTATCGGAATTCCAGAAGCTGAGCGTGCTTATCTAGCAGGAGCTTCTGCCCAGTACGAGTCAGAAGTGGTTTATCATAACATGAAGGAAGAGTTCCAGAAATTGGGGATTATCTTTACAGATACAGATTCTGCCCTCAAGGAATACCCAGACTTGTTTAAACAATACTTCGCTAAGTTGGTACCGCCAACAGATAACAAATTGGCTGCCCTCAACTCAGCAGTATGGTCTGGTGGAACCTTTATCTACGTGCCAAAAGGTGTCAAGGTAGATATTCCACTTCAAACCTACTTCCGTATCAACAACGAAAATACAGGTCAGTTCGAACGTACCTTGATTATTGTTGATGAAGGAGCAAGCGTCCATTACGTAGAAGGATGTACAGCACCAACTTATTCTAGCAACAGCTTGCACGCTGCCATTGTAGAAATCTTTGCCTTGGACGGAGCTTATATGCGTTATACAACCATCCAAAACTGGTCTGATAATGTCTATAACTTGGTAACAAAACGTGCCAAAGCTTTGAAAGATGCTACTGTTGAGTGGATTGATGGAAACTTAGGTGCCAAAACAACTATGAAATACCCATCTGTTTACCTAGATGGAGAAGGAGCACGTGGTACCATGCTTTCAATCGCCTTTGCTAATGCAGGGCAACACCAAGATACGGGTGCTAAGATGATCCACAACGCTCCACATACAAGCTCGTCTATCGTGTCCAAATCTATCGCAAAAGGCGGAGGAAAGGTGGACTACCGTGGACAAGTAACCTTTAACAAGAACTCTAAGAAATCTGTTTCTCACATCGAGTGTGATACCATTATCATGGATGACTTGTCAGCATCAGATACCATTCCGTTTAATGAAATTCACAACTCGCAAGTTGCTTTGGAGCACGAAGCCAAAGTATCTAAGATTTCAGAGGAACAACTCTATTACCTCATGAGCCGTGGTTTGTCAGAATCTGAGGCAACTGAGATGATCGTTATGGGATTTGTAGAGCCCTTCACAAAAGAACTTCCAATGGAATACGCAGTTGAGTTGAACCGCTTGATTAGTTATGAAATGGAAGGTTCAGTCGGATAAATCCAAAAAGGAGAAGCAAATGGGATTTTTAAAGCGTTTATTTGGAACGATTGAAAAAGTGAATAAGGGAGAAGCCCCGATTGAAGAGTTGGATCAGGCATTTGTTTTTGATCTTGAAGCAGAAGCTGATGATTATTGGCGACAAATGGAACAAAACCTCTTGATAAACGCTGTAAAAGCTGCTGGCGGTCCTGAGGCAGTAGAACGTGCATTTGTTCTTGCTAATTTTAAGGAAAATCAAGAAACCTTTGAGCTCTTTTATCAGGTAAATGGTCAACTTCTTTCATGGAGAGAGATGGATGCGACAGTTGTTGATAAAATCAGCAATCAACTCCTTCCGCAAGCGGCAGAAGTAGCGCGTGCAGTAAATGAAAATTATGAAGAGGCAAATGTACCAGTAATCCAGTACGCTATGCTTCAATTTGAAACTGCAACCATGGCTTGGTTTGGTCGGAAGCTGACAACAGCTTCTCCAGAAGCACAACTGACTTTTGAAGAATTGGTATCTGGTTGGCGCGCTATTCTGGAACAAGAAGTTCCACATCGTCCTTTAGATAGTGACCGTCCCTTCCCTTACTTTGAAGTTTAAAAAATCCCAAATCCCCAAAAACTTTCAATGGGGTATACTGTTGAGCTTAATCGCTTGATGAGTAACTAATTGAAAGAATTACTGGGTAAAAATGCAAATTCTGAACAGGAATCCTTTCTGTTCAGAATTTTTTTAAAAAAGAACCTAATAAATATTCACAAAAATACTTTTATATGGTAAAATAAAACAATTACATTTAGTGGAGATGAAGTATGAATATTTTTAGAACCAAGGATGTTAGTCTGAGACAGACAGAGATGCATCGCCATTTGAAATTATGGGATTTGATTCTTCTAGGGATTGGTGCTATGGTGGGGACGGGGATTTTCACCATTACAGGAACAGCAGCGGCTACCCTAGCTGGTCCATCACTAGTGATTTCCATTGTGATTTCTGCCCTGTGTGTTTCTCTATCAGCCCTCTTTTTTGCAGAATTTGCCTCTCGTGTTCCTGCAACTGGTGGTGCTTATAGTTACCTCTATGCGATTCTAGGAGAATTGCCAGCCTGGATTGCTGGCTGGCTGACCATCATGGAATTCATGACGGCTGTTTCAGGTGTGGCGTCTGGCTGGGCAGCTTACTTTAAGGGATTGCTTAGTAATTATGGTATCTCGATGCCGCAAGCCTTGAATGGCACCTTTAACCCTGAACAAGGAACCTATATCGATCTTCTGCCTATTTTAGTACTTACCTTGGTAACGGGATTGGTTTTATTAAATTCTAAGGCAGCTTTGAGATTTAATTCGCTTTTAGTGGTCTTGAAATTCTCAGCTCTCGCCTTATTTATCCTAGTTGGTATTTGGTACATCAAGCCTGAAAATTGGACGAATTTTGCTCCATTTGGTTTTGGTCAACTATATGGTGGAAGTACTGGGATTATGGCGGGCGCATCTTTGATGTTCTTTGGTTTTCTCGGATTTGAGTCTATTTCCATGGCAGTTGATGAAATTCAAAATCCTCAAAAAAATATTCCTCGCGGAATCGTACTTTCTCTGACAATCGTCACCATTCTCTATGCCTTGGTAACTTTAGTATTGACAGGGATTGTTCACTACAGTAAGCTCAATGTGGACGATGCAGTAGCATTTTCATTACGGAGTATTGGTATCGGCTGGGCGGCAAATTATGTTTCGCTTGTAGCCATTCTAACCCTGATAACCGTATGTATCTCCATGACTTATGCTTTATCTCGGATGATTTATAGCTTAGCACGTGATGGACTTTTACCTCAAAGTTTCAAACAATTAAGCAAGACTAGTCGCGTTCCTAAAAATGCGACCCTCTTAACAGGAGTTGCTTCAGCCATTGCTGCAGGAGTCTTTCCTCTAGCCAGTATTGCAGCCTTCTTAAATATCTGTACGCTAGCTTATCTCATTTTGCTAGCCTATGGAATAATAAAACTCAGAAAGGATAAGGGGATGCCAAAAGAGGGAGAGTTTAAAACTCCCTTGGTGCCACTTTTGCCAATTCTTTCCATTCTTATCTGTGTTTCCTTTATGCTTCAATATAGTCTAGATACCTGGATTGCCTTTGGTATTGCTCTTCTAGTTGGTCTAGTCATTTACTTTACTTACGGGTTCCGCCATTCAACCCTCGCAGAAGAAGAATAAAAGCTGGGAATTCCCAGCTTTTTTAATCTTTCACATAAGTAAATCCTTCACCCAGAATTTCATGAGCCTCAGTGATAGTGATAAAGGCTTGAGGGTCGATTTTGTGAATCATATCTTTCATTTTAACGATTTCGTTCCGACCTACGATACAGTAGATGATTTTTAAATCCTTTTTGCTGTAGTAGCCTTGACCAGATATAAAGGTAACGCCACGTCCGAGTTCATCGTTAATCTCTTTGGCCAATTGATCAGGATATTGGGTAATAATCATAAATCCTTTACCAGCATAACCCCCTTCACCGATCAAGTCAATAACACGAGCGATGATAAAGTCAAATAAGAGGGTATAGGTAACTAGACGAAGGTCCTGGAAGATAATCAAAATCAACATTAGGATAAAAAAGTCAATCCCAAAGAGCAATTTACCAATCGAAATATTGGTGTATTTGTTGAGGATACGGGCAACGATATCAGAGCCACCAGTGGTTCCACCAGCATTAAAGATAATTCCTAAACCAACCCCTAGTAAGACTCCTGAGACTAAAGCGACAATGATGAGATCTCCTTGCAAGTCGATATGCAAAGGAATGCGCTCAAAGATTGCTAGCCAAATGGAAAGTGAAATAGATCCTAGAAGGCTGGAGTAGAGGGTCTTAGGTCCAAATATCTTCCAAGCCAGGATAAATAAAGGGATATTAATCAAGAGGTTCATCAATGAGACAGGAATCTTAAAAAGATAGTAGGTAATCAAGGTAATACCTGTCGCCCCTCCCTCAAATAAATGATAAGGAACAACAAAGTAAGTAAGACCGAAGGCATAGATAGCAGCTCCAAAAATAATAGTGATAATCGGTTGAAGTTTTCGAATCATGGCTGTTCCTCACTTTTCTATAGATAGATTATACCAAAAATTCAGTTCTTTTCATCGGATCACTTATGATTTTTTATCATTTTTTTGATATAATAAAGGAGAAAATCCCAATCCTATCGAGAAGAATAGAAAGATTGAATTATGACACAAGTAAAAATTGTAACGGACTCTTCTGTTACTATCGAACCAGAAGTAGTTAAAGAATTAAATATCACTGTTGTCCCTCTATCAGTTATGATTGATAGTGTGCTTTATTCGGATGCAGATTTTAAAGAGGGAGAATTCCTTCATCTTATGCAACAAAGTAAGAATCTGCCTAAAACAAGTCAGCCACCTGTAGGAGTGTTTGCTGAGGTCTTTGAAGAACTAGGTAAAGATGGCAGTCAAATTATCGCCATTCACATGTCCCATGCCTTGTCTGGAACTGTGGAAGCTGCTCGCCAAGGGACCAGCCTCTCAACTGCTGATGTAACGGTTCTTGATAGTTCCTTTACAGATCAAGCAATGAAGTTCCAAGTTGTTGAAGCTGCAAAACTTGCTAAAGAAGGTAAAGATTTAGAAACGATCTTGGCTCATGTAGAGGACGTCAAAAATCATACAGAACTCTATATCGGTGTTTCGACGCTAGAAAACTTAGTTAAGGGTGGTCGTATTGGACGTGTGACAGGATTACTAAGCTCACTCTTGAATATTCGTGTAATAATGCAGATGAAGAACCACGAACTCCAACCAATCGTCAAAGGACGTGGAGCGAAAACGTTCAAAAAGTGGCTTGAGGAATTAACCAATACTCTTTCCCAAAAATCAGTTGCAGAAATTGGAATTTCTTATGCTGGAACGAACGAATGGGCGAATGAGATGAAGGCATTATTGCAACCTTATGTTGAGAAGCCAATCTCTGTATTGGAAACTGGCTCTATTATTCAAACTCATACTGGAGAGAATGCTTGGGCGATTCTAATTCGCTACAATTCCTAAAAAAATAGAGAAAAAATAGTCAAAATAGTGTTTTTGACTTGACCTATAGCCGATTTTAGGATATGATTATATTTGTTAATTAGAAATTATTTGGAGGATTTGTTAACATGGCAAACAAACAAGATTTGATCGCTAAAGTAGCAGAAGCTACAGAATTGACTAAGAAAGATTCAGCAGCAGCAGTTGACGCTGTATTTGCAGCAGTAACTGAATACCTTGCAGCTGGTGAAAAAGTTCAATTGATCGGTTTCGGTAACTTTGAAGTTCGTGAGCGTGCAGCACGTAAAGGTCGCAACCCACAAACTGGTAAAGAAATCAAAATCGCAGCTTCTAAAGTTCCAGCATTCAAAGCTGGTAAAGCTCTTAAAGACGCTGTTAAATAATGAATTTTCAAAAAGCCTATTGTATCAAGCTTCATTGCTTGGTCGATAGGCTTTTTTGTTGCTTTGGGGTATTTTTGGGGCAAAAAGAAAAAAGAAAAAGGTTCCCATGTTTGAGAACCTTCTTTTCATTAGTTTTTAGAAGCTGCTTGGAATTCAGGGTTTTTCCATGCTTCATCAATGATAGCTTGCAATTCTTTAGCAGATGCTTGCATTTTTTGAGTTTCAGCATCGTTCAATGGGATGTTTACTGGACGAACGATACCGTGTGCACCAACAACAGCTGGTTGACCGATAAAGACGTTTTTAACACCGTATTGACCTTCTTGGAAGACTGAAAGTGGAAGTACTGCATTTTCGTCATCAAGGATTGCTTTTGTGATACGAGCAAGTGCTACAGCGATACCGTAGTATGTAGCTCCTTTTTTGTTAATGATTGTGTAGGCAGCGTCACGAACACCTTCGAACAATTCAATCAATTCAGCTTCTTGAACGTTTTGAGTGTCTTTAAGGAATTCTTCTAGGTTTACACCAGCGATGTTAGCGTGTGACCAAACCGCAAATTCAGAATCTCCGTGTTCACCCATGATGTAGGCGTGAACTGAACGAGCATCAACATCCAATTTTTCAGCAAGTGCTTGACGGAAACGTGCTGAGTCAAGTGAAGTACCTGAACCGATAACACGTTCTTTAGGGAATCCAGAGAATTTCCAAGTTGAGTAAGTCAAAACGTCAACTGGGTTAGCTGCAACAAGGAAGATACCATCGAACCCTGATTCAACAACTTGTGTTACGATTGATTTGTTGATAGCCAAGTTTTTTCCTACAAGGTCAAGGCGAGTTTCACCTGGTTTTTGAGGAGCACCTGCAGTGATAACAACAAGGTCAGCGTCTGCACAGTCAGAGTATTGAGCAGCGTAGATTTTTTTAGGTGAAGTGAAGGCAAGGGCGTGGCTAAGGTCAAGCGCATCACCAACAGCTTTTTCGTGTAATTGTGGAATTTCGATAATTCCAAGCTCTTGTGCAATTCCTTGGTTAACAAGTGCGAAAGCATAAGATGAACCTACGGCACCGTCACCAACAAGGATCACTTTTTTGTGTTGTTTAGTTGAAGTCATTATCTAAACATCTCCTTCATTTTTTTTAGGGGAATCCCCAGACACTTTCATTCTATCACTTTTAAAAAGCTTTGTCACGAATATTCTATTCGGTTATCAATGTAAACGTTTTAGCGATTTTCAAAGGCTGAAATGAAGGACAAATTATGGTATAATATATCTAATTACTAATAGTGAAATGAGGCATTTATGAATGCAGGATAGAAATTTAGTGAATGTCAATCTGACAAAGGAGATGAAGACTAGCTTTATCGATTACGCCATGAGTGTTATCGTAGCGCGGGCTCTTCCTGATGTTCGAGATGGTTTAAAACCTGTTCACCGCCGTATTCTTTACGGAATGAATGAACTAGGTGTTACTCCAGACAAACCTCATAAAAAATCAGCCCGTATCACAGGGGATGTCATGGGTAAATACCACCCTCACGGAGACTCGTCTATTTATGAGGCTATGGTTCGTATGGCCCAGTGGTGGAGCTACCGTTACATGCTCGTTGATGGGCATGGAAACTTTGGTTCCATGGATGGGGACGGTGCTGCCGCGCAGCGTTACACTGAGGCACGTATGAGCAAGATTGCTCTAGAAATGCTTCGTGATATCAATAAAAACACGGTTGATTTCGTAGACAACTACGATGCCAATGAGCGTGAACCCTTGGTCTTGCCAGCTCGTTTTCCAAACCTTTTGGTCAATGGAGCAACGGGTATCGCCGTTGGGATGGCAACCAATATTCCCCCTCACAACTTGGGTGAAACCATTGATGCAGTGAAGTTGGTTATGGACAATCCTGAAGTGACGACTAAGGACTTGATGGAAGTCTTGCCTGGTCCAGATTTTCCAACTGGTGCTCTTGTCATGGGGAAATCAGGGATCCACAAAGCTTATGAGACCGGTAAAGGTTCCATTGTCCTTCGTTCTCGTACAGAGATTGAAACCACTAAGACGGGTCGTGAGCGTATTGTTGTAACGGAATTCCCTTATATGGTTAATAAAACCAAGGTACATGAGCATATTGTTCGCTTGGTTCAGGAAAAACGAATTGAGGGCATTACAGCCGTACGTGATGAGTCCAACCGCGAAGGCGTTCGCTTTGTAATCGAGGTTAAACGCGACGCGTCTGCCAACGTTATCCTTAACAACCTCTTCAAGATGACCCAGATGCAAACCAACTTTGGTTTCAACATGTTGGCGATTCAAAATGGTGTGCCAAAAATTTTGTCCCTTCGTCAAATTTTGGATGCTTATATCGAGCACCAAAAAGAAGTGGTTGTTCGCCGTACTCGTTTTGACAAGGAAAAAGCAGAAGCGCGTGCGCACATCTTAGAAGGTCTTTTAATCGCTCTGGATCACATTGATGAAGTGATTCGTATTATCCGTGCTAGTGAAACGGATGCGGAAGCGCAAGCTGAGTTGATGAGCAAGTTTAAGCTTTCAGAGCGTCAAAGTCAAGCTATCCTTGATATGCGTCTTCGTCGTTTGACAGGATTGGAACGTGATAAGATTCAGTCTGAATATGATGAATTGATTGCCTTGATTGAAGATTTGGCTGATATTCTTGCCAAGCCTGAGCGCGTGGCGCAAATCATCAAAGAGGAGCTGGACGAAGTCAAACGCAAGTTTGGTGACAAGCGTCGTACGGAGTTGATGATCGGAGAAGTCTTAACTCTTGAAGATGAAGATTTGATTGAAGAAACGGATGTCTTGATTACCCTATCTAACAAGGGCTATATCAAACGTTTGGACCAAGGTGAGTTTACTGCTCAAAAACGTGGTGGCCGTGGAGTTCAAGGTACGGGAGTTAAGGATGATGACTTTGTGCGTGAGTTGGTTTCAACCAGCACCCATGATCATCTGCTCTTCTTTACCAATAAAGGACGCGTATATCGACTAAAAGGTTATGAAATACCTGAATACGGTCGTACTGCTAAGGGCTTACCAGTTGTCAATCTATTGAAGTTAGACGAAGGTGAGAGTATTCAGACCATCATCAACGTTGAGTCTGAACGTAGTGATGACGCCTATCTCTTCTTCACAACCCGTCACGGTATTGTGAAGAGAACCAGTGTTAAAGAGTTCGCTAATATTCGTCAAAATGGACTTAAAGCTTTGAATCTTAAGGATGAAGACGAATTGATTAATGTCTTGCTGACAGAAGAAGATACGGATATTATCATTGGTACCAAGTTTGGTTATGCTGTTCGCTTTAATCAATCAGCTGTTCGTGGCATGAGCCGTATCGCGACTGGTGTTCGAGGAGTCAATCTTCGTGAGGGTGACACAGTAGTTGGCGCTAGCGTGATTACAAACCAAGACGAGGTTCTTATCATCACTGAAAAAGGATATGGTAAACGTACACTTGCTACTGAATATCCTACTAAAGGCCGTGGTGGTAAAGGGATGAAGACAGCCAATGTTGCTGAGAAGAATGGTCCTCTGGCTGGTCTCCTTACTGTTAAAGGCGATGAAGACCTGATGATTATCACAGATACAGGTGTCATGATCCGTACAAATGTTGCCAATATTTCACAAACTGGACGCTCAACTATGGGAGTTAAGGTGATGCGTCTAGATCAGGATGCTAAGATTGTGACCTTTACTACGGTTGCTGCGGCAGAAAAAGAAGAAGTTGGGACTGAAATTGAAACAGAAGGTGAAGCATAATGTCTCATAAAAAAACGAAAAATAAAAAGAGTAAGAAAAATAAGCGCAGAAATCTATTTATCAATATTTTAGCGGGTTTCTTAATTCTTCTTTCCTTAGCCTTGATTTTTAATTCAAAGATTCGCGATATCTTTTTGGTATGGAATACCAATAAATACCAAGTCAATCAAGTCACTAAGGAAAATATAGATGAAAACCTAAAATCCGAGGGAAATTTTGATTTTGACTCTGTTAAGTCTATTTCATCTGAAGCTGTATTGGCTTCTCAATGGGATGCCCAAAAGCTTCCAGTTATCGGTGGTATTGCTATTCCTGAAGTAGAAATCAACCTGCCTATTTTCAAAGGTTTGGATAATGTAAACTTGTTCTACGGAGCAGGGACCATGAAACCAGACCAAAAAATGGGAGAAGGCAACTATTCTCTAGCCAGTCACCATATCTTTACTGCTGAAAATGCCAGTCAAATGCTCTTCTCGCCTTTGGTCAATGCCAAAGCAGGTATGAAAATTTACCTGACCGATAAGGATAAAGTTTATACTTATGAGATTACAGAAGTTAAACGTGTTACACCTGACCGTGTAGATGAAATCGAAGATCGTGACGGCGTAAAGGAGATTACTTTGGTTACCTGTGTTGATTATAATGCGACTGAGCGTATAATCGTCAAAGGAATCTTTAAAGAATCAAAAGCTTATTCTGAGACTTCTGAGGATATTTTGAAGGCCTTTAATCAACCGTATAGACAACGTTATTAAGAATGAATGAACCAGTGAAGTGCTATTTCACTGGTTTTTATGTTAACAAATAGGATCAAAATAGTTCTTATGAAAAAAGATAATAAGGCTTAGGATAAAGATTTTTAAGATAAATATTTTAGAATTTTACAGAAAACGCTTTCGAGAAAACAAGAATTATGTTATAATTATCACAAATAAAAGTTTAGGAGTTTTTTTTATGGTCTCTTCAGAATTTATTTCAAAGATTGAATTTGCTTGCAAGAAGAAAGAAAGTCTTTATAGCCAAAGCAAGTTTAAGTATGCGATTCGTTCCATGTTTGCAGGTGCCTTTTTAACATTTAGTACAGCTGCAGGTGCAGTTGGGGCTGACTTGATTAATAAGATCGCTCCAGGTAGTGGACGTTTTCTCTTCCCATTTATTTTTGCTTGGGGATTGGCCTACATTGTTTTCTTTAATGCTGAGCTGGTAACTTCGAATATGATGTTTTTGACAGCTGGTAGTTTCTTGAAAAAAATTTCTTGGAGAAAAACAGCTGAGATTTTGCTTTACTGTACCTTGTTCAATCTCATCGGAGCTTTGATAGCAGGTTGGGGCTTTGCCCACTCAGCAGCCTATGCAAATCTAACACATGATAGCTTCATTTCAGGAGTTGTAGAGATGAAGTTAAGCCGTTCCAATGAGCTAGTCTTGCTTGAAGGTATTTTAGCCAATATCTTTGTAAACATTGCTATTCTTTCATTTGTTTTGGTGAAAGACGGTGGGGCTAAACTTTGGCTTGTTTTGTCAGCGATTTACATGTTTGTATTCTTAACAAACGAACACATTGCTGCGAACTTTGCTTCTTTTGCGATTGTTAAGTTTAGTGTTGCTGCAGATTCTATTGCTAACTTTGACATACCTAATATTCTTCGTCACTGGGGTGTAACCTTTGTCGGAAACTTTATCGGAGGAGGTCTCTTGATGGGCTTGCCATACGCCTTTCTCAATAAAAATGAAGATACTTATGTCGATTAAAGAAATGAGCACGAGTGAATCGTGCTTTTTTGTTTGATGTGTAAGACTAGTCATAGTTGTTCCTTATATCAAAATATAGAAAATCAGTATTGGAAAAGACTGGCACAAGATGATACAATATCCCTAATGAAGCTATTTGGAGGTCGTCATATGACTCGTGATTTTAAATTTGAAACCCTACAATTACATGCTGGGCAAGTAGTTGATCCAGCGACCAAATCTCGTGCAGTACCGATTTATCAAACAACATCCTTCGTTTTTGATGATACGCAGGAAGGTGCAGATTTGTTTGCCTTGAGAAAACCAGGGAACATTTATACTCGTATCACAAACCCTACAACAGCAGCCTTTGAAGAAAGAATCGCTGCTCTTGAAGGTGGTGTTGGAGCACTAGCGACAGCATCAGGGATGGCTGCTGTAACCTACACTATTTTGGCGCTTGCTCACGCCGGTGACCATGTGGTGGCTGCGTCAACTATTTACGGTGGGACCTTCAACCTCTTGAAAGAAACCCTTCCTCGTTATGGGATCACAACAACCTTTGTGGATGTGGATAATTTGGAAGAAGTGGAAGCAGCTATCGGTGACAATACCAAGCTTGTCTTGATTGAAACCTTGGGGAATCCCTTGATTAACATTCCTGACTTAGAAAAATTGGCTGAGATTGCGCATAAACACAAGATTCCTCTCGTTTCGGACAACACTTTTGCCACACCATATTTGATTAACGTCTTCTCTCACGGTGTAGATATTTCCATTCACTCAGCAACTAAGTTTATCGGTGGGCATGGTACGACTATTGGTGGAGTGATTGTCGATAGTGGTCGTTTTGACTGGGAGGCTTCAGGGAAGTTCCCTCAATTTGTTGAGGAAGACCCAAGTTACCATAACTTGAGCTATACTCGTGATGTGGGTGCAGCAGCCTTTATTATCGCTGTTCGTGTTCAATTGCTCCGTGATACAGGTGCTGCCTTGTCGCCATTTAATGCCTTTCTCTTGCTCCAAGGGCTTGAAACTCTCTCTCTTCGTGTGGAACGTCATGTGCAAAATGCAGAGAAAATTGTTGATTTCCTTGTCAACCATCCTAAGGTAGAGAAGGTAAATTATCCAAAACTAGCTGATAGTCCTTATCATGCCTTGGCTGAGAAATATTTGCCAAAAGGTGTTGGTTCAATCTTTACCTTCCATGTTAAAGGCGGAGAGGCAGAAGCTCGCAAGGTAATTGATAATTTGGAAATCTTCTCTGATCTTGCAAACGTGGCAGATGCCAAATCTCTTGTTGTCCATCCTGCGACAACCACTCACGGTCAGTTGTCAGAAAAAGACCTAGAAGCAGCAGGAGTCACACCAAACCAAATCCGCTTGTCGATCGGTCTTGAAAATGTAGAGGATTTGATTGAAGATTTGCGCTTGGCCTTGGAAAAAATTTAAAGTAAAAGATATAAACAGTGGGTTTCGACTCGCTGTTTTTGATTTTCCCTCAGGCATGATATAATGGTTACAGAAGTCTAGAAAGAGGAAAGTTATGAACGAAATCAAATGTCCCAACTGTGGGGAAGTCTTTACAGTAAATGAAAGTCAGTATTCCGAACTTCTGTCTCAAGTGAGAACAGCAGAGTTTGATAAGGAACTACTTGATCGGATGAAGCAGGAACTGGCCTTGGTTGAGCAAAAGGCCATGAACGAGCAACAGACTAAACTGGCTCAAAAGGACCAAGAAATTGCGCAACTGCAGAGTCAAATCCAAAACTTTGATACAGAGAAAGAGTTGGCCAAGAAAGAAGTTGAACAGATAAGCCATGAGGCTTTATTGGCTAAGGACAAGGAAGTGCAGGTCTTGGAAAACCAACTGGCCACCTTGCGTTTGGAGCATGAAAATCAACTGCAAAAGACCCTTTCTGACCTAGAAAAAGAACGGGATCAAGTTAAAAATCAGCTTCTCTTGCAAGAAAAGGAAAATGAGTTGTCTTTGGCTTCTGTTAAGCAGAATTACGAAGCCCAGCTCAAGGCTGCTAGTGAACAAGTCGAATTTTACAAGAATTTCAAAGCCCAACAATCTACAAAAGCTATCGGGGAAAGTCTGGAACAGTATGCGGAGAGTGAGTTCAATAAGGTTCGTAGTTTTGCCTTTCCAAATGCCTACTTTGAGAAGGATAACAAGGTCTCTGCGCGTGGGTCTAAAGGGGACTTTATCTTTCGAGAACGTGATGAAAATGGAGTGGAAATTATTTCCATCATGTTTGAGATGAAAAATGAAGCCGATGGAACGGAGAAGAAGCACAAGAATGTAGATTTTTACAAAGAATTGGACAAGGATCGTCGGGAGAAGAACTGTGAATATGCCGTTTTGGTGACTATGTTAGAAGCAGATAATGACTACTTTAACACAGGGATTGTTGACGTCAGTCACGAGTATGAAAAGATGTATGTGGTTCGTCCTCAGTTCTTTATTCAGTTGATTGGTCTCTTACGTAATGCTGCGCTTAATTCTTTGAAATATAAGCAAGAGTTGGCCTTAGTTCGCGAGCAAAATATCGATATTACCCATTTTGAAGAAGACTTGGATGCCTTCAAAGTAGCTTTTGCCAAAAACTACAACTCTGCTTCGACCAACTTTGGTAAAGCTATTGATGAAATTGACAAGGCAATCAAACGGATGGAGGAAGTCAAAAAGTTCCTAACCACATCTGAAAACCAACTCCGGCTCGCTAATAACAAATTGGAAGATGTTTCGGTTAAAAAATTGACCCGTAAAAATCCAACCATGAAAGCGAAATTTGAAGCACTGAAGGGGGAGTGAGATTACCTTAAAAACAGGAGTTCCTATGAAAAAATCTTTGAAATTCTCGGAAATTTATATTGCTTATTTACCATTAGTTGTATTTTTTCTTAATCTCCTATATGGTCTTTTAAATATTGAAGGCGTAGGCGATACTGACTCAAGATATAATTTATTCTTTGCTATTTTTGGATTTATTCCAACTATATTTGGTTATGGAATTAGTTTTTTGGCTAATCTTCTGGTGGGGATATCTTATGTGCGAAAAGCAAAAAATGAATCGAAACGCATCATTGCTTTTCTATTGCTTGGAAATATTTTTTTAGCAATTTTTCTGATGTTTTTGCTAAGATTTAAAATGATCGTTTCCTTTGACTTTATAAAAGATATTGACCTTTGGAGTTTCATTTTTTCATTATTTTTATTTCCGTATTTAGATTGGATTTATCAAAAGGAAGACTATAATCCAAAATTAAGTCGTAAGTTACTTATTCTATTTTTGATTGGGATTTTTTCTCCACTTATAGGAAGTAGAATTCAAATCCACTTTAGAAATAATGCTAAAGTTCAACAATTAAAAGAGTTTTATTCTTCTAGGGGAATGAATTATGATGTTGCTCTTAAAAGCGTAGAAATAGATAGTAACGTTTCAGATATTAGTGTTTTTGAAGTATCGGATAATGGAATGACTATCCAAGTAGGTGCTAAGTACATTCGTCAAAAATTAACACAGGTCAGTTTCATTAATGAGAATTATGGTTTTAAAGAATTCTTGAGGCTTTCTGCATCAAGCCAAGACGCACAGACAGTTCTGAATGATTTTAAATCAGCTGTAGAAAGTGCAATACAAAAGAAAGGATATGATATAGTAGTTATTGATAATAAAGAACAGCCATTAGCTAGCCCTGGTTTTAAAATATCAAATTCATATAGGATAACTCCTTTAATAAAAGAAAAGGCTCTTCAAAATCAAAATTCATTCAGTAAAGAAAAACAAGCTTTTAGAGGATATGCGACTCTTTCTGTTAAAGACTTTATGAAGGAGGGAGCACTTTGCTTGCATTTAACACTTAGCAAAAGCAACCTATTGGAACTAGGAGATATTGATTTTTCAAGCTTTCCAGATGGATATTACAACATAAATGCTGACTACTTTTCGGTTGTTAATGGAAAATATAAACAGCTTGAAAAGGATGATAATTTTGAATATATTTTACCAATTGAGTCGGGTAAACCATTTTACTCTGAGGATTTATATGATATTAAAAAAATTGATTTAAACAATGAGGAATAGAAGTGAAAGGGAAACTAGAAAGCAACACATGAACGGTATTATCAATTTAAAAAAAGAAGCGGGGATGACTTCGCATGATGCGGTTTTTAAACTGCGTAAGATTTTGGGAACCAAGAAGATTGGTCATGGTGGGACCTTGGATCCGGATGTGGTGGGTGTTTTGCCGATTGCGGTTGGTAAGGCGACCCGCATGGTCGAGTTCATGCAGGATGAGGGTAAGGTCTATGAGGGGGAGATCACTCTTGGTTATTCAACGACGACTGAGGATGCCAGTGGAGAAGTGGTTGCAGAGACCCCTGTTTTGTCGCCCTTGGATGAAACCACTGTCGATAAAGCGATTGCAAGTCTGACTGGGCCTATTACTCAGATTCCGCCTATGTATTCGGCTGTCAAGGTTAATGGTCGCAAGCTCTATGAGTATGCGCGTGCAGGTCAGGAAGTGGAGCGTCCAGAACGTCAGGTGACTATTTATCAATTTGAGAGGACGAGTTCGATTTCTTATGAGGATCACCTCGCACGTTTTACCTTTCGTGTAAAATGCAGTAAGGGGACTTATATCCGTACCTTGTCTGTTGACTTGGGAGAGAAGCTGGGTTATGCGGCCCATATGTCCCATTTGACTCGGACGAGTGCAGCAGGTTTACAGTTAGAAGATGCCTTGACTTTGAATGGAATTGCTGCAAAAGTGGAGGCCGGTCAACTGGACTTTCTCCATCCTCTTGAAATTGGAATAGGGGACCTTGTCAAAGTTTTCCTAAGTCCAGAAGAGGCTACAGAAGTGCGCTTTGGTCGTTTTATTGAGTTAGACCAAACAAACAAAGAATTGGCTGCCTTTGAAGGTGATAAATTGCTTGCCATTTTAGAAAAAAGGGACAATTTCTACAAACCAAGAAAGGTTTTTGGCTAGTCTAACTGGAGTATGGGGATGGATTTGTTTCCCCTAGACTATCCAAATCAGACTATAAATTTTGCAAAAAATGTGATAGAATAGACGACGGATAAAAAAACGGAGGATAGCATGCAAAATAGACCAATCATTATCGGAGTGACAGGTGGTTCTGGTGGTGGTAAAACCAGTGTTTCAAGAGCCATTTTATCGCATTTTCCTGATGAAAAGATTTCCATGATTGAGCATGATTCATACTACAAGGATCAGTCTCACTTGACTTTTGAAGAGCGTGTCAAAACCAACTATGACCATCCATTTGCCTTTGATACAGACTTGATGATCGAGCAGATTAAGGAATTGTTGGCAGGACGTCCGGTGGACATTCCAACTTATGACTATACAGAGCATACGCGGAGTAGCAAGACCTATCGTCAGGAGCCTCAGGATGTCTTTATCGTTGAGGGGATTCTGGTCTTGGAGGATAAGCGCCTGCGCGATTTGATGGATATCAAGATTTTTGTGGATACAGATGATGATGTGCGTATTATTCGTCGGATCAAGCGTGATATGGAAGAGCGTGGACGTAGCCTTGACAGTGTCATTGATCAGTACTTAGGTGTGGTCAAACCTATGTACCACCAGTTTATCGAGCCGACCAAACGGTATGCCGATATCGTCATTCCTGAAGGGGTCAGCAATACCGTTGCTATCGACCTTTTGACCACCAAAATTGCAAAGATTTTGGAAGAAGCACGAAACAGCAAATAATCAGATGAGGAGGCCTAGCCTCCTTTTTCTATTTTTCCTTTAGTTTCAGTAGGAAAAAGGTGATTTTTAAGCATGTTTTTGGTATAATAATACCCGTGGAAAAGCAAGAAAATGAATAGTAGGTGGAGATGGAAAAGTATTTATCGGTAACAACTTTGACCAAGTATCTGAAAATGAAATTCGATAAAGACCCTTACTTGGAACGGGTCTATTTAACTGGTCAAGTTTCCAACTTTCGTAAACGACCTACTCACCAATATTTCTCCTTAAAAGATGATCATGCAGTTATTCAAGCGACCATCTGGTCTGGGATTTATCAAAAATTAGGTTTCGACCTCGAAGAGGGAATGAAAATCAATGTGATTGGGCGTGTGCAGGTCTATGAACCCAGCGGGAGCTACTCTATCATCATTGAAAAAGCTGAGCCTGATGGGGTTGGGGCGCTTGCGATTCAGTTTGAACAACTTAAGAAAAAATTGACGGAAGAAGGTCTATTTCAAGAGAGATTCAAGCAACCTCTTCCCCAGTTTGCTAAGCGAATTGGAGTGGTGACCAGTCGTAGTGGAGCCGTTATTCGAGATATCATCACGACCGTCAGCAGACGTTTTCCTGGTGTTGATATCCTTCTCTATCCGACCAAGGTACAAGGTGATGGAGCAGCGGAGGAAATTGCTCGAAATATTGCGCGTGCCAATCAACGTGAGGGCCTAGATGTTCTCATCATTGGTCGTGGTGGTGGTTCCATCGAGGATCTCTGGGCCTTTAACGAAGAGATTGTGGTACGAGCTATTTTTGAATCCCGTTTGCCCATCATCTCTAGTGTTGGTCATGAGACAGATGTGACCTTGGCAGACTTTGTGGCTGATCGTCGTGCTGCGACGCCAACAGCTGCAGCTGAACTGGCAACACCTGTAACAAAGTTGGATCTCTTGACCCATTTGCAAAATCAAGAAAAACGGATGGCGACAGCAGTTCAGAATGTCTTGTCAAAGAAAAAAGAAGCTTTGAAAAAATGCAGTCAGTCAATCATCTTTAGACAGCCAGAGCGCTTGTATGACGGCTATTTGCAACGGTTGGACCAACTGCAACTGCGTTTAAAACAAAGTTTGCGAACACGGATTTCTGATAACAAACAGCTAGTGCAAGCAAGGACGCATCAACTAGTCCAATTATCACCTATAACCAAAATCCAGCGTTATCAAGACCGTCTAGGTCAGTTGGACAAGCTCCTACGTAGCCAAATGGCGCTTGTTTATGATGCCAAAGTCGCTGAAGTCAAGCGACTTTCAGAAGCCTTACTGATGTTGGATACCAGTCGAATCGTGGCGCGTGGTTATGCAATTGTCAAAAAAGAAGAGTCAGTAGTAGATTCGGTTGAGATGTTGAATAAAAAAGACCAAGTGACGCTTTTGATGCGAGATGGTCAAGTAGAATTAGAGGTTAAAGATGTCAAAACAAAAGAAATTTGAGGAAAATCTAGCAGAACTGGAGACCATTGTCCAAAGTTTAGAAAATGGTGAAATCGCTCTGGAAGATGCAATTGCGGCCTTTCAAAAGGGCATGGTCTTGTCAAAAGAGCTCCAAGCGACGCTGGACAAGGCTGAAAAGACCTTGGTCAAGGTCATGCAAGAAGACGAAACAGAAAGTGATTTTGAATGAAGAAGCAAGAAAAATTAGCTCTTGTCGAGTCTGCCTTGGAAGTTTTTTATGGAGACCAGCAGTTTGCTTCTAGTTTACGAGAGTCTGTTCTCTATTCCATTCATGCTGGTGGCAAGCGTATTCGGCCTTTTCTCTTGCTAGAAGTTCTGGAAGCCTTGCAAGTAGTTATCCAACCAGCACATGCTCAGGTGGCTGCGGCCTTGGAAATGATTCATACAGGGAGCTTGATTCACGATGATCTTCCAGCCATGGATGATGACGATTACCGTCGGGGACGTCTAACTAATCATAAGAAATTTGGCGAAGCGATGGCAATATTGGCAGGAGATGCTTTGTTCCTAGATCCCTATGCCTTAATAGCGCAGGCAGATTTGCCAAGTCAGATCAAGGTGGACTTGATTGCCAACTTATCTCTTGCATCAGGTAGTCTAGGCATGGTAGCAGGTCAGGTTCTGGACATGGAGGGCGAACACCAGCACTTGTCCTTGGAAGAGCTCCAGACCATTCATGCCAATAAAACAGGTAAGTTACTAGCCTATCCATTCCAAGCGGCTGCTATCATAGCTGAATTAGCACCAGAAATCCAAGCAAAATTGAAAATGGTTGGTGAATTAATTGGGCTGGCCTTTCAAGTTCGAGATGATGTGCTGGATGTGACAGCTAGTTTTGAGGAAATCGGTAAGACTCCACAAAAGGATTTGCAGGCAGAAAAGTCAACCTATCCTGCCTTGTTGGGCTTGGAAGAGGCCATTGCCTTTTGTAACCAAACTCTGGATCAAGCCAAGGCTAAATTAGAAGAAATTGCCCAGCAGGTTCCCTTTGAAACAGAATCGATTGTGAAAGTAGTAGAAAGTTTGAGAATCAATGGCTAAGGAAAGAGTGGATGTACTAGCTTATAAACAGGGCTTGTTTGAAACGCGAGAACAGGCCAAGCGCGGCGTCATGGCTGGACTAGTCGTAGCAGTTCTTAATGGAGAACGCTTTGATAAACCAGGAGAAAAAATCCCAGATGACACTGAGCTAAAACTCAAAGGTGAAAAACTCAAGTATGTTAGCCGAGGTGGTCTAAAACTGGAGAAGGCCTTGCAAGTCTTTGATTTGTCAGTGGATGGGGCGACCACGATTGATATTGGGGCTTCTACTGGTGGCTTTACCGATGTCATGTTGCAGAATGGTGCTGAGCTTGTCTACGCGGTGGATGTTGGCACCAATCAGTTGGCTTGGAAATTGCGCCAAGATCCTCGGGTTGTCAGCATGGAGCAGTTTAATTTCCGCTATGCAGAAAAGACTGACTTTGAGCAGGAACCAAGTTTTGCCAGTATTGATGTAAGTTTCATTTCCCTTAGTCTGATCCTGCCTGCCTTGCACCGTGTCTTGGCTGATCAAGGTCAGGTGGTAGCACTTGTCAAACCTCAGTTTGAAGCAGGTCGTGAGCAAATCGGGAAAAATGGGATCATTCGCGATGCCAAGGTTCATCAAACTGTCCTTGAATCTGTCACTGCTATGGCGGTTGAACAAGGCTTTTCTGTGCTTGGATTAGACTATTCACCAATCCAAGGAGGACATGGAAACATCGAATTTCTGGCATATTTGAAAAAGGAAGAGGGAGCAAGCAATCAAGTTGTTCCCGAAATAGAAAAAGTTGTAGAGAGAGCACATAGAGAATTTAAAGATGAATAAAAAAGAGAGACTTGAAAAAATTAGAAGATTTGTTACGGATTATCAGATCGGGACTCAGGAAGAAATTGTTGAGTACTTGAGGGAAGCAGGTATTTCTGCTACTCAAGCTACTGTCTCAAGGGACATCAAAGAACTTGGAATTGTTAAAATTCCTTTGAAGAACAACACCTATATCTATGAGTTGCCAAAATCAATCGTCAAAAGTTTGCAGTTGGCTGAGGACAATATTGTGAGTTCTGAGTTAATGGGAAATATGATCAACCTTTCTGTCATTCCTGGAAATACTATTTTTGTGAAGAGTCAGTTGGTCGAAGCATTTCCTGAACAGATTTTTAGCTGTCTAGCTGATGATGATTCTATCTTAATTGTAGCTAGAACAGCAGAGGCAGCTGAAGAAATTGTTGAACAAGTCAAAAAATGGTAGGTCAGTATGTTACTTGAAATTTCAATAAAAAACTTTGCCATTATTGAGGCGATTTCGCTCAATTTTGAAAAGGGTATGACTGTTTTGACTGGGGAAACGGGTGCCGGAAAGTCTATCATTATCGACGCTATGAATCTCATGTTGGGGGCTCGTGCAACGATAGACGTTATTCGTCATGGTGCGCCAAAGGCGGAGATTGAAGGACTTTTTTCGGTTGAAAACAGTCGCCTTTTACAGGAACTTTTTGATGAGCAAGGTTTGGAAATGGGTGATGAAATTATCATCCGGCGGGAAATTTTGCAAAATGGTCGTAGTGTTAGTCGCGTGAATGGTCAGATGGTCAATCTGTCTGTCTTGCGTGCCATTGGGCAACACCTTGTGGATATCCATGGTCAACATGACCAAGAGGAGTTAATGCGTCCACAGCTTCACATCCAGATGTTGGATGAGTTTGGTGATGTAGCTTTCTTGGAGCTGAAGGAGACCTATCAGACGAGCTTTGATGCCTATCGCAAAAAGCGTAAGCAGGTTCTAGAAGTCAAGAAAAACCAGCAGGAACATAAGGCTCGTATTGAGATGTTGGAATTTCAAATGGCAGAGATTGAGGCAGCGAACTTGCAGGCTAGTGAAGACTTGGCTCTCAACCAAGAACGAGATAAACTCCTCAATCATAAGAATATTGCAGATACGCTAACCAATGCTTATAGTATGTTGGACAATGAGGAATTCTCCAGTCTTGCTAATGTCCGTTCAGCCATGAATGACATGGAAAGTGTTGAAGAATACGATCCTGAATACCGTGAAATTTCAAGTTCTCTATCAGAAACCTACTATGTTTTAGAAGATATTACAAAGCGTTTGGAAGATATTATTGAAGACTTGGATTTTGATGGCAATCGCCTCATGCAGGTCGAAAATCGTTTAGACCTTCTGAATACTATTACCCGCAAGTACGGTGGGACTGTAGACGATGTCTTGCTTTACTTTGCTAAGATTACGGATGAGTACAATCTCTTAACTGGAAATAACCTTTCTTCCGAAGATATGGAAGCAGAGCTCAAAAAATTGGAAGTCAATCTTGTTGATTTGGCAGGGAAGCTTGCAACAGCTCGTCATGATTTGGCCCTGCAGCTAGAAGCTGAGATAAAACAAGAGTTGCAAGATCTTTATATGGAGAAGGCTCAATTCCAAGTTCGCTTTAGTAAGAGCAAGTTCAGCCGTGAAGGAAATGAAGCAGTTGAGTTTTACATTTCAACCAACCCTGGTGAAGACTTTAAACCTTTGGTCAAGGTGGCGTCTGGAGGAGAACTGTCTCGCCTCATGCTAGCTATTAAATCCGCCTTTTCTCGTAAAGAAGTCAAGACTAGTATTGTCTTTGATGAGGTGGATACGGGAGTTTCAGGTCGTGTGGCCCAAGCTATTGCTCAGAAGATTCATAAGATTGGCCAGCATGGTCAGGTTCTTGCTATTTCTCACCTTCCACAAGTAATTGCCATCGCGGATTATCAATTCTTTATTGAGAAGATTAGCGATGAGCACTCAACGGTGTCGACGGTTCGTCTCTTGACTTTAGAAGAGCGAGTAGAGGAAGTCGCTAAAATGCTGGCTGGGGAAAATGTAACCGAAGCGGCCCTTACCCAAGCGAGAGAATTATTGCAAACGAGGAAGAAATAAATGACAGACTATTATGTAATTGGAGATGTTCACGGGAAGGCAGGTATGCTGGAAGATCTGCTCAAGACCTGGAATGGTCAAACTCAGTTGCTCTTTCTAGGGGATTTGATTGACCGAGGTGAAGATAGTCGCCGTGTTCTAGAAATGGTCAAGGACTTGGTCGACAATCAAGGGGCTATCTGTCTATCAGGAAACCACGAGTATATGTTTCTGACTTGGATCGATGACCCAGAAGAAAGCTATGACCATTATCGTCGCAATGGTGGAGATACAACTATTAACTCAATCCTAGGTCGTCCCTTGGATGCACCAGTTGATGGCGTAGAAGATGCCAAACGGGTTGAGACAGAAGCAGCCGATTTGGTCGAATTTATTCGTCAAATGCCATTTGTGGTAGAGACAGACAAGTATATCTTTGTTCATGCGGGTATTGACTTGACCTTGGATGATTGGCATGAAACTACAGATTATAAGAAAGTCTGGCTCAGAAAGCCATTTCACGAAGCCGAAAATCATACTGGGAAAATCATTGTCTTTGGGCATACACCAGTTTATGGCTTACTGAAGCAAGACCGAGGTACTGCTGAGCTTTGGATGACAGAAGATGGCAAGATTGGCATGGATGGAGGAGCTGTCTATGGTGGTGTCCTTCATGGAATCGTCTTTACTGACCAAGGAATGACAGAACACCACTTTATCGAAAATGATGGTTTTGTTGCCGAAGATTAGTACTCCTAGCAGGGTATGGTCTTGTCAAAATGTTAAAAACAATTTATAATTAATAGATACCCTGAAAGGAAGAGCATCATGAACTTAGAAGATTTGAAAAAACGACAGGAGAAGATTCGGAACTTCTCTATTATCGCCCATATTGACCATGGGAAATCAACCCTAGCAGACCGCATTTTGGAAAAGACGGAGACGGTTTCTAGTCGTGAAATGCAAGCCCAGCTTCTGGATAGTATGGATCTTGAGCGTGAACGTGGGATTACCATTAAACTCAATGCTATTGAGCTCAATTACACTGCAAAAGATGGGGAAACTTATATTTTCCACTTGATTGACACACCTGGGCACGTGGACTTTACCTATGAAGTGTCGCGTTCGCTAGCTGCCTGTGAAGGAGCGATTTTGGTGGTTGATGCGGCCCAAGGGATTGAGGCTCAAACACTTGCCAACGTTTATCTAGCCTTGGACAATGATTTGGAAATTCTGCCCGTCATTAACAAAATTGACCTACCAGCAGCTGATCCAGAGCGTGTACGTACAGAGATTGAGGATGTCATCGGACTGGATGCCAGCGAAGCGGTCTTAGCTTCAGCCAAAGCTGGTATTGGTATTGAAGAAATTCTTGAGCAGATCGTAGAGAAAGTTCCCGCACCAACAGGAGATGTAACGGCACCACTCAAGGCCTTGATTTTCGACTCAGTTTATGATGCTTATCGCGGGGTTATTCTCCAAGTGCGTGTTATGGACGGAGTGGTCAAACCTGGCGATAAGATTCAGCTCATGAGCAATGGAAAGACCTTTGATGTGACGGAAGTTGGTATTTTTACACCGAAAGCAGTCGGGCGCGATTTCCTAGCGACAGGTGACGTTGGTTATATTGCAGCTTCCATCAAGACGGTTCAAGACACTCGTGTGGGTGATACAGTGACCCTAGCAAGCAATCCTGCAGCAGAACCACTAGACGGCTACAAGCAAATGAACCCTATGGTCTTTGCAGGTCTTTATCCAATTGAGTCAAACAAGTACAATGACCTTCGTGAAGCCCTAGAAAAATTGCAGCTCAACGATGCCAGCCTGCAGTTTGAACCTGAAACATCGCAGGCGCTTGGATTTGGTTTCCGTTGTGGATTCCTTGGGCTTCTCCATATGGATGTTATCCAAGAGCGTTTAGAGCGTGAGTTCAACATTGACCTCATCATGACAGCTCCATCTGTTATCTATAAGGTTAACCAAACTGACGGTGAGTCTATGGATGTGTCTAACCCCTCTGAATTTCCAGATCCAACCAAGATTGCGACTATTGAAGAGCCTTATGTCAAGGCGCAAATCATGGTACCGCAGGAGTTTGTCGGAGCAGTTATGGAACTAGCTCAGCGCAAGCGTGGGGACTTTGTAACCATGGACTATATTGATGATAATCGTGTCAATGTCATCTATCAAATTCCACTTGCTGAAATCGTCTTTGACTTCTTTGATAAGCTCAAGTCTTCGACACGTGGTTATGCAAGCTTTGACTACGAATTGTCAGAGTACCGCCCATCTAAACTGGTCAAAATGGATATCCTTCTCAATGGTGATAAGGTCGATGCCCTTAGTTTTATCGTTCACAAGGATTTTGCCTACGAACGTGGGAAACTCATTGTTGATAAGCTCAAGAAAATCATCCCTCGTCAACAATTTGAGGTTCCGATTCAAGCAGCTATTGGGCACAAGATCGTGGCTCGTACAGATATCAAGGCCCTTCGTAAGAACGTACTTGCCAAGTGTTACGGTGGTGACGTTTCTCGTAAACGCAAACTCCTTGAAAAACAAAAAGCTGGTAAGAAACGCATGAAAGCTATCGGCTCAGTAGAAGTCCCACAAGAAGCCTTCCTCAGCGTCTTGAGCATGGATGAAGAATAGAATTATAAAATAAAACTCTTGAAGATTTTTCAAGAGTTTTTGCTTTAAATATGAGCTATAAAATCGGAAGCTAACAGAATCGATTAGGTTAGAATTTGACAGAAGTCCTTATTTTTCTTATAATGCAGATGGAAAGGTGGTAGGATGAAAAAATTATTAATTTTAGGTACTGTAGTTACTGCTAGTGTTTTTCTAGCTTCATGCTCCAATAATTCGCAAACAGCAACCGAAGAAAGTTCGACTGCAGTTGTTAGTTCTTCTAGCAGTCAGGAAACAAGTAGTTCTAGTTCTGCTGTTTCTGAAGCGAAAAAGGAAGAGACGCAAATCATCGGCTCGAATGAATATGGTTTTGTCAAGGTACCCAAATCATGGGTTCAATTCCATGAAGTAGAAGGTGGAAATGATATACAGTATAGTGATGGAACAGATATCAACATTGTTACGCTGAATACCTTCAAGGCTGAGCAGTTCAATATCAGCGAAGAAGAATATGCTAAACTGGATGTTGTGACTGTCTCATCTAGTATTTTAACTTCCAAAGAACAAAGCTCTGATTTCAGTAAGGTTTGGGGCTCCAAATCGACCATTGGAGGTTATGAAGCCTATGTTGTCAATGCAATTGCTAAATCAGGTAAATACCTCGTTACCTGGGTTTTCCGATCAAATGATGGTAAAATCCGCTATGTTTCACTTGAAGGGGATGGGGAAACTTTAAAAACAATCTTACCGATGGTTGAAAGTAGCTGGTCAACTACTAAAGCTGAATAAATGAAAAAAAAGAAGATCCTTGGTCTTCTTTTTATTTTTTTTTACGAATAGATAGATGAGTAGAAAAAGAAATGGAGTTGTATATGAAGATCACAAACTATGAGATTTACAAATTGAGAAAAGCTGGGCTGAGCAATCAACAAATTTTAACAGTTCTTGAATACGACGAGACTGTAGATCAGGAGCTCTTGCTAGGTGATATTGCAGAAATATCCGGGTGCCGTAATCCTGCTGTTTTTATGGAACGCTATTTCCAGATAGATGATGCCCAGTTGGAGAAGGAGTTTCAGAAATTTCCATCCTTTTCTATTCTTGATGACTGTTATCCTTGGGATCTGAGTGAGATTTATGATGCTCCAGTGCTCTTGTTTTATAAAGGAAATCTAGACTTGTTGAAATTTCCAAAGGTTGCTGTTGTAGGGAGTCGTTCATGTTCTAGTCAGGGGGCAAAGTCGGTTCAGAAAGTCATTCAAGGTTTGGAAAACGAGTTAATCGTGGTCAGTGGTTTAGCTAAAGGAATTGATACAGCTGCCCATATGGCTGCACTCCAGAATGGAGGAAGAACAATTGCTGTCATTGGAACAGGATTGGATGTTTTCTATCCCCGAGCCAATAAACGTTTGCAGGAACACATTGGCAATCACCATTTGGTACTTAGCGAGTACGGACCTGGTGAAGAGCCCTTGAAATTTCACTTTCCAGCTCGTAATCGCATCATTGCTGGCCTTTGCCGTGGTGTGATTGTAGCAGAGGCAAGGATGCGTTCTGGTAGTCTCATCACCTGTGAGCGAGCTATGGAAGAAGGGCGTGATGTCTTTGCCATTCCGGGAAACATTTTAGATGGCCATTCAGATGGCTGTCACCACCTGATCCAAGAGGGGGCAAAGCTGATTTCCAGTGGTCAAGATGTGCTGGCTGAGTTTGAATTTTAAGGAGAAATTTGTTCACACAGATAAACTTTTCTTCTATATATAGGACTTAGGTCTTGACAGCTATAGAAAAATGGTTTACACTTTATAAAGTTTATTACTTTGAAAAGGTGTGATAGTGTGGCTACGGCAACAAAGAAGAAAAAATCAACAGTTAAGAAAAATCTAGTCATCGTGGAGTCGCCTGCCAAGGCGAAAACGATTGAGAAATATCTAGGCAGAAATTACAAGGTTTTAGCCAGTGTCGGGCATATTCGTGATTTGAAGAAATCCAGTATGTCTGTTGACATTGAAAATAACTACGAACCACAGTATATCAATATCCGAGGCAAGGGTCCTCTCATCAATGATCTGAAAAAAGAAGCCAAAAAGGCCAATAAAGTCTTTCTGGCGAGTGACCCGGACCGTGAAGGAGAAGCGATTTCCTGGCATTTGGCTCACATTCTCAACTTGGATGAAAATGATGCCAACCGTGTGGTCTTTAATGAAATCACCAAGGACGCAGTAAAAAATGCCTTTAAAGAACCTCGCAAGATTGATATGGACTTGGTCGACGCCCAACAAGCTCGTCGTGTCTTGGACCGCTTGGTAGGCTATTCGATTTCGCCAATTTTGTGGAAAAAGGTCAAGAAGGGCTTATCAGCAGGGCGTGTGCAGTCGGTTGCTCTTAAACTCATCATTGACCGTGAAAATGAAATCAATGCCTTCCAACCGGAAGAATACTGGACAATTGATGGTGTCTTTAAGAAGGGAACCAAACAATTTCAGGCTTCTTTCTATGGTATGAATGGCAAAAAGATGAAATTGACCACCAATGAAGAGGTCAAAGAAGTCTTGTCCCATTTGACTAGTAAAGATTTCATAGTAGACCAGGTAGATAAGAAAGAACGCAAACGCAATGCGCCCCTACCGTATACGACTTCAACCATGCAAATGGATGCGGCTAACAAAATCAATTTCCGTACTCGAAAGACCATGATGGTGGCTCAGCAGCTCTATGAAGGGATCAATATCGGATCAGGTGTGCAAGGTTTGATTACCTATATGCGTACAGACTCGACTCGTATCAGTCCAGTAGCTCAGAATGAGGCGGCTAGCTACATCAACGACCGTTTTGGTAGCAAGTATTCCAAGCATGGTAGCAAGGTCAAGAATGCCTCAGGAGCTCAAGATGCTCACGAAGCCATTCGCCCATCTAGTGTCTTTAACACACCAGAAAGCATCGCTAAGTACTTGGACAAAGACCAGCTCAAGCTCTATACTCTTATCTGGAACCGTTTTGTGGCCAGCCAGATGACAGGCGCTATCTTTGATACCATGGCTGTTAAGCTATCTCAAAATGGAGTTCAGTTTGCGGCAAATGGAAGCCAAGTTAAGTTTGATGGTTATCTTGCTATCTACAACGACTCTGACAAGAACAAGATGTTGCCAGATATGGCTGTTGGAGATGTGGTCAAGCAGGTCAATAGCAAGCCAGAACAACATTTCACTCAACCGCCAGCTCGCTATTCGGAAGCGACTCTTATCAAGACCTTGGAAGAAAATGGAGTTGGACGTCCGTCAACCTACGCTCCGACCATTGAAACCATCCAAAAACGTTACTACGTTCGTCTGGCAGCTAAACGTTTTGAACCAACAGAGTTGGGAGAAATTGTCAATAAACTCATTGTTGAATATTTCCCAGATATCGTAAACGTTACCTTCACAGCTGAGATGGAAGGAAAACTAGATGATGTCGAGGTTGGAAAAGAGCAGTGGCAACGGGTCATTGATGAATTTTATAAACCATTCTCTAAAGAAGTGGCCAAGGCTGAATCCGAAATGGAAAAAATCCAGATCAAGGATGAGCCAGCTGGATTTGACTGTGAAGTTTGTGGTAGTCCAATGGTGATTAAGCTCGGTCGTTTTGGTAAATTCTATGCTTGTAGTAATTTTCCAGACTGCCGTCATACACAAGCGATTGTCAAAGAGATTGGTGTCGAGTGTCCAAGCTGCCATCAAGGACAAATCATTGAACGCAAAACCAAACGCAATCGTATCTTCTATGGTTGCAATCGTTACCCAGAATGTGAATTTACTTCCTGGGACAAACCAATTGGACGTGATTGTCCAAAATGCGGACACTTCCTTGTGGAGAAAAAGGTCCGTGGTGGTGGTAAGCAGGTTGTATGTAGTAATGGCGACTACGAAGAGGAAAAAATTAAATAAAATGAAGAGTCCTGAAAATGAATTTCAGGCTCTTTTTTTGTTGATGCTTGACAAATTTCCCCCTTGTATGCGAAACTAGAGGAAGAGTAATTTATCTAGGAGAAATCATGCGTATCATTTATCTCTGTATTGGCTTTATTTCACTGGCTTTAGCTGTTATTGGAGTTGTCCTACCGCTTTTACCAACAACCCCCTTTCTTTTGTTAGCTATTGCTTGCTTTTCAAAATCTTCTAAGCGTTTTGAAGACTGGCTTTATCATACAAAGCTTTATCAGACTTATGTAGCGGACTTTCGGGAAACCAAGTCAATCGCGCGTGAACGAAAGAAAAAAATTATCGTATCTATCTATATCTTGATGGGGATTTCTATTTATTTTGCCCCTCTTTTACCAGTCAAAATCGGTCTGGGAGCCCTGACTATCTTTATTACCTACTATCTCTTTAAAGTCATTCCTGACAAAGAATAGATAAAAATAGTAGTTATTTGCCTTGATAAAAATGAAAGCCTATTTAAAATAATATGATATAATAAATTCAAAGAAAACATCAAGGAGAATCAAATGATTTACGAATTTTGTGCTGAAAATGTGACCTTGCTTGAAAAAGCGATGCAGGCTGGAGCTCGTCGAATCGAACTTTGTGACAATCTAGCAGTAGGAGGAACAACACCTAGTTATGGAGTGACAAAGGCAGCGGTTGAACTGGCAGCTAACTACGACACCACCATCATGACTATGATTCGTCCCCGCGGTGACGACTTTGTCTATACTGATCTTGAAATAGCGATCATGCTAGAAGATATTCGTTTGACTGCACAGGCTGGAAGTCAAGGGGTTGTTTTTGGGGCATTAACTGCTGATAAAAAGTTGGATAAGCCTAATCTTGAGAAGCTGATTGCCGCATCTAAAGGAATGGAAATTGTCTTTCACATGGCCTTTGATGAATTGAGTGATGAAGACCAGTTGGAAGCCATTGACTGGCTCAGCCAAGCTGGTGTTACCCGTATCCTAACTCGTGCTGGAGTTTCTGGGGACTCACTAGAAAAACGTTTCGCTCATTATCACAGAATTTTGGAATATGCAGCTGGTAAAATTGAAATCTTACCAGGTGGGGGGATTGACTTGGACAACCGTCAAACCTTTATTGACCAGCTGGGTGTGACACAATTGCACGGAACCAAGGTTGTTTTTTAAAAAATAGAAAGGAACTGCTAGCTTTTGGTAGCAGTTTTCACTTATGTTTGAAATTTTTAACTCCTATCAGTTTAATAAAGAAAAAGCCCATGCCTATGGTTTTGTAGAAAATGGAGAGGTCTGGACCTATAGTTGCCAGATTTTGCAGGGTGACTTTTCCATGACAGTCTCTATCACTCCTGATAATGTGAGTTTTCAGGTTTTTGATCAGGAAACGGGTGACCTCTATCCTCAAGTACATATGGAAAGTATGCGGGGAAGTTTTGTCGGAAGTGTTCGTGAGGCTTGTTTGGAGATTCTTTACCAGATTCGGAAGGCTTGCTTTGATGTACAGGATTTTATCTGCCCTCAGACTAAGCGTATCATGGCTCAAGTTCAGGAAAAGTATGGTGATCCGTTGGAGTATTTGTGGGAAAAATCGCCTGATACAGCTGTATTGCGCCATGAAGGCAATCAAAAGTGGTATGCTGTTGTGATGAGAATTCCATGGAATAAGCTGGAAAAGGGCAGAGAAGGGCTAGTCGAAGCAGTCAACCTCAAACACGACCAAGTAGCTGACTTGCTTTCAAAAAAAGGCATTTATCCAGCATTCCATATGAACAAACGCTACTGGCTTAGTCTGGCGCTTGATGATAGTTTGCAAGATGAAGAAGTGTTAGAACTCATCGAAAGAAGTTGGAACTTGACCGTGAAAAAATAAAGAAATTCGCTTGAGTTTTCAAACACTTTCAATTAGCAAAATATTCTTTACTGAAGAAATTTTCAGAAAATATTGGATTTTTTCTTGACAAGAGATTTTTCCTATGCTAAAATACTTAACAAGACATCAAACGAAGGAGAAAGTCAAACATGAAAACAGCTAAGTTTAATCAATTTGCTTTGTTGTTGAGGTACTCGGGCTAGTGCAGAAGCATTAGTCCTGTTTGGCTTACCAAGCGGGAGTAAATCAACATCTCGCTTGGGCTTCTGAGCGAGATGTTTTTTTAAAACCATATTTGGAAAAGGGGAAATCTTATGCGTAAAGTTGAATTTTTTGATACAAGTCTTCGTGATGGGGAACAAACACCTGGTGTTAACTTCTCAATAAAGGAAAAAGTTTCCATTGCAAGACAGCTGGAGAAATGGGGAATTTCTGTAATTGAAGCTGGTTTTCCTGCTGCTAGTCCAGATTCATTTATAGCTGTTCAAAAAATTGCTAGAGCCATGAAAAAAACAGCAGTGACAGGATTAGCTCGTTCTGTAAAATCTGATATTGATGCTTGTTATGAGGCTCTTAAGGATGCCAAGTATCCACAAATTCATGTCTTTATCGCTACCAGTCCGATTCACCGCAAGTATAAACTCAATAAGAGCAAGGAAGAGATTTTAGAAGCTATTAAGGAGCATGTTTCTTATGCACGTTCTAAGTTTGAGGTTGTCGAGTTCTCTCCTGAAGATGCGACTAGAACAGAGTTGGATTTCCTCTTACAAGTCGTTCAAACAGCGGTCGATGCAGGTGCATCTTATATCAATATCCCTGACACAGTTGGCTTTACGACTCCAGAAGAGTTTGCACGCATCTTTGATCACTTGACTGAAAATATTAAATCAGATCATAAAGTTGTCTTTGGTGTCCACTGTCACGATGATCTCGGTATGGCAACTGCAAATACTTTGACAGCAATTAAACACGGTGCTGGACGTGTCCAGGGAACTATTAATGGTATCGGTGAACGCGCAGGTAATGTTGCTCTTGAAGAAGTAGCTGTTGCTTTGAAGATTCGTGAGGATTTCTTCCAAGCAACTAGTGATATTGTTTTGGATGAAACAATGAATACGTCAGAAATGGTTTCTCGCTTCTCTGGTATTCCAGTTCCTAAAAACAAGGCTGTCGTTGGTGGCAATGCCTTCTCTCATGAATCGGGTATTCACCAAGATGGAGTCCTTAAAAATCCTCTTACTTATGAGATCATCACACCTGAATTGGTCGGTGTTAAGAGTAATAGTCTTCCGCTTGGAAAATTGTCAGGTCGCCATGCCTTTGTTGAAAAACTAAGAGAACTGGCCCTAGATTTTACAGAAGAGGATATCAAACCACTCTTTGCTAAGTTCAAGGCACTAGCGGACAAGAAACAAGAAATCACAGATGCAGATATTCGAGCTCTGGTAGCTGGAACCATGGTTGAAAATCCAGAAGGCTTCCACTTTGATGATTTACAACTTCAAACTCATGCAGATAATGACATTGAAGCGCTTGTTAGTCTGGCTAATATGGATGGTGAGAAAGTTGAATTTAATGCGACAGGACAAGGCTCTGTTGAAGCGATCTTTAACGCTATCGATAAGTTCTTTAACCAATCTGTCCGCTTGGTGTCCTATACCATTGATGCTGTGACAGATGGAATCGATGCCCAGGCTCGTGTTTTGGTCACTGTTGAAAACAGAGATACAGAAACCATCTTTAACGCAGCAGGTCTTGACTTCGATGTATTGAAGGCTTCGGCTATTGCTTATATCAATGCCAATACCTTTGTTCAAAAAGAGAATGCTGGTGAGATGGGGCGTAGTGTTTCCTACCGAGACATGCCTAGTGTGTAAAGGAGAAGGCTATGACAAAGAAAATAGTAGCTCTAGCAGGGGATGGAATCGGTCCAGAAATCATGGAAGCTGGTTTAGCGGTTCTGGAAGCTCTAGCTTCAAAAACAGGATTTGACTATGAGATAGACAGACGCCCCTTTGGAGGTGCGGGTATTGATGCTGTGGGGCATCCCTTACCTGATGAAACCCTCAAGGCATGTAGAGAAGCAGATGCTATTCTCCTTGCGGCTATCGGTAGTCCCCAGTATGATGGGGCGGCGATTCGGCCTGAACAAGGCTTGCTAGCTCTTCGTAAGGAACTCAATCTCTATGCCAATATTAGGCCTGTAAAAATCTTTGACAGTCTCAAGCATTTATCACCTCTCAAACCGGAACGAATTGCTGGTGTAGACTTTGTCGTGGTGCGTGAGTTGACAGGTGGGATTTACTTTGGGGATCATATCCTTGAAGAGCGAAAAGCGCGTGATATCAACGACTACAGCTATGAGGAAGTAGAGCGGATTATTCGCAAGGCATTTGAAATTGCAAGAAGTCGCAGAAAAATCGTTACTAGTATCGATAAGCAAAATGTTCTAGCAACATCAAAACTCTGGCGCAGAGTAGCTGAAGAAGTTGCGCAGGATTTCCCAGATGTTATCTTGGAACACCAGTTGGTGGACTCAGCTGCCATGCTCATGATTACCAATCCTGCTAAGTTTGATGTCATCGTGACGGAGAATCTCTTCGGGGATATTCTATCAGATGAATCAAGCGTTCTATCTGGCACACTTGGAGTTATGCCATCAGCTAGTCATTCTGAAAAAGGTCCAAGCCTCTACGAACCCATTCATGGTTCAGCACCCGATATTGCAGGTCAAGGAATTGCTAATCCTATCTCTATGATTTTGTCAGTTGCCATGATGTTGAGAGATAGCTTTGGACGTTATGAGGATGCAGAGCGTATCGAGCGTGCTGTTGAAGCTAGTTTAGCGGTTGGCATTTTAACAAGAGATATTGGAGGACAGGCTTCGACTAAGGAAATGACAGAAGCCATCATTGAAAGATTATGAAGATAAATGAAGGAATCACGCTTGCCTTCTTGATTTGGAATTTGCTGATTTTCTTGATTTATGGCATTGACAAATCCAAGGCAAGAAGAGGTGCTTGGCGCGTCCCAGAGAAAATCTTACTCATTTTAGCCCTTACTTGTGGTGGTTTTGGTGCCTGGTTGGCAGGAATCACCTTTCACCACAAGACTAGAAAATGGTATTTTAAAACAGTTTGGTTTCTCGGGATGGTGACCACACTAGTAGCCTTATATTTTATTTGGAGGTAATGGATGGTAGGAAAAACGATTTTTGATAAATTATGGGACCGTCATGTCATCACAGGAGAAGAAGGGCAACCCCAACTCATGTATGTAGATCAGCACTATATTCATGAAGTGACCAGTCCCCAAGCTTTTCAAGGATTACGAGATGCAGGCCGCAGATTGAGACGGCCCGACTTGACATTTGGGACCTTTGATCACAATGTACCAACCGTCAATATCTACGATATTCGAGATGTTATTTCTAAGGCTCAAATTGATAAGCTCGCTGAAAATGTTGAGGAGTTTGGGATTGAACATGCGGCCCACGGTTCTGAAAAGCAGGGCATCGTTCACATGGTTGGTCCAGAAACAGGACGGACGCAACCAGGAAAATTCATCGTTTGTGGAGATAGCCACACAGCTACTCACGGAGCTTTCGGAGCTATCGCCTTTGGGATTGGGACCAGTGAGGTTGAGCATGTCTTTGCTACCCAGACACTCTGGCAAGTTAAACCTAAGAAAATGTTGGTAGAATTCACCGGTGTTCCTCAAAAAGGAGTTTATTCTAAGGATTACATTCTCGCCTTAATTGCCAAGTACGGCGTTGCCTGTGGTGTTGGCTATGTGGTTGAATATCGTGGAGAAGCCATTGATGCACTGACCATGGAAGAGAGAATGACCATCTGCAATATGTCCATCGAGTTTGGCTCCAAGATGGGAATTATGAATCCGGATCAGACTACCTATGACTATCTCAAGGGACGGGAATGTGTTCCCGAAGCTTTTGAGGAGGCTGTGGCGGATTGGAAAACCCTAGTTAGCGATGAGGATGCCGTCTATGATAAGGTTATCCAGATGGATGTCTCAGACTTGGCTCCCATGGTGACTTGGGGCACCAATCCTGCTATGGGAGTTGACTTTGACAGTAGCTTCCCAGAAATTAAGGATATGAATGATGAACGAGCTTATCATTACATGGACTTGGAGCCTGGTCAAAAGCCAGCGGATATTGAACTAGGTTATATCTTTATCGGGTCTTGTACCAATGCTCGTCTCAGCGATTTACAACTGGCTGCGCGATTTGTCAAAGGGAAGAAAATAGCTCCCAACTTAACTGCTATCGTGGTTCCAGGCTCTCGTCCTGTCAAACGAGCTGCTGAGAAGTTGGGCTTGGATAAGGTTTTCTTAGACGCTGGCTTTGAGTGGAGAGACCCAGGTTGCTCTATGTGCCTGGGGATGAATCCGGACAAAGTCCCTGATGGGGTCCACTGTGCCTCAACCAGCAACCGCAACTTTGAAGATAGACAGGGATTTGGTGCTAAGACCCATCTCTGCAGTCCAGCCATGGCAGCTGCAGCGGCTATCGCAGGGCGCTTCGTAGATGTTCGGCAAATGCCAGAGGCCCAGTAAGGAGAGGATATGGAGAAATTTACAGTTTATACAGGAACGACCGTTCCTCTCATGAATGATAACATCGACACCGACCAAATACTCCCCAAGCAGTTTCTCAAGTTAATTGATAAAAAAGGCTTTGGTAAGTATCTCATGTATGCTTGGCGTTATCTGGACGATAACTATACTGAGGATCCAGACTTTGTCTTTAATCAACCTGAATACCGAAAAGCCAGTATCCTCATCTCGGGGGATAACTTTGGTGCGGGGTCTTCGAGGGAACACGCAGCTTGGGCTCTAGCTGACTATGGTTTTAAGGTCGTGATTGCAGGTTCTTTCGGGGACATTCATTACAATAATGAACTCAATAATGGCATGTTGCCCATTGTTCAGCCTAGGGAGGTTAGAGAAAAGCTAGCCCAACTCAAACCGACCGATCAGGTAACTGTGGACTTGGAACAACAAAAAATCATCTCACCAGTTGGAGAATTCACTTTTGAAATTGATAGCGAATGGAAACACAAGCTCTTAAATGGTTTGGATGATATCGGAATTACTTTGCAGTATGAAGATTTGATTGCTGCTTATGAAAAACAACGTCCAGCCTACTGGCAGGATTAGAAAAATAGAAAAGGACATATAGAACTATGACAAAACACATTCAATGGAACGGAACACTTTCTCAAGAAGGCTATGACATTTTAAAAGGTGAGGGCGGATGTATCGTTTGTCCTACAAAAGTTGGTTACATCATCATGACTAGCGATAAGGCAGGACTTGAGCGTAAGTTCGCAGCCAAAGAGCGTAACCGTAACAAACCAGGTGTTGTACTTTGTGGTAGCATGGACGAGCTTCGTGCTTTAGCACAACTCAATCCAGAAATTGAAGCCTTCTACCAAAAACATTGGGACGAAGATATTCTCCTCGGTTGTATCCTTCCTTGGAAACCAGAAGCTTTTGAAAAACTCAAAGCATACGGTGATGGCCGTGAAGAACTTATGACTGACGTTCGTGGTACTAGCTGTTTTGTCATCAAGTTTGGTAAAGCTGGTGAACAATTGGCTGCTAAACTTTGGGAAGAAGGGAAAATGGTCTACGCCTCATCAGCAAACCCATCTGGAAAAGGAAATCGTGGTAAGGTAGAAGGAATCGGAGAACGTATCGAAGGAGCAGTGGACCTTGTCATCGAAGCAGACGACTATGTGGCATCCATCCAACCTGACAAAACAATCGAAACTCGCTACGAGCAAGGTGTGATGGTGTCTATGGTCGATAAAGACGGAAAACTCATCCCAGAACAAGGAGGAGCCCGTTCAATCTCACCAGCGCCAGTTGTTATCCGCAAAGGGCTTGACATTGATAAAATCATGATGCACCTGTCAGATACCTTTAACTCATGGGACTACCGCCAGGGTGAGTATTACTAAGATAAAAAAAGAAGTCTAGTGTTAAGAGTCATTGAAGCTCCTAACGCTGGGCTTTTTCTTTAGAAATTCTTTTCATTTCCCATAGGATATGATATGCTATAGATGAACTATATATTAATAGAACTTACTTGTGAAAGTAAATTAAAGGAGTATTCAAATGAACAGTGAGCAAAATAACTATTTTTTTGTTGGTACAAAATTTGGTGATGATGATTATCTTGAATATTTTATGAAAGAAGGAAAGTGGGAATTAGGATGGCATAATAACGAGGAAAATAAACAGTATCAAAGAATGTTAAAGTTGTTTAATAAAATTAAACCAGGTGACGTTTTATTTGCTAAATCTACATATGTCAAAAAGAAGAATTTACCTTTTGTAAAGAAAGATGATTTAAAGGTTTCTGTGATGAAAATTCGTGGAATGGCGACTGTTAAAGAGGTTTTAGATGATGGGCATACCATTATTGTTGCTTGGAAAAAAGAGTATATAGAGAGGGAGTGGTTTTTCTTTACGGGGCAAGAAACAATATGGTTTCCATCAGATATTAAGTATCGAACTAAAGAGACTAACCAGTTAATAAAATTTGCAGCAAGTGATGAAATCATAATTCAAGACTATGACTATTTTTTGAATCATCCTAATTGGAAAAAGTATAAAAAATTAGAAAGTGAAACTATGTTAAGGAATGATTTTTTATTTAATTATAGTGGTATATTAAAAAAATCCAAAAACCTCATCCTCCGTGGTGCACCTGGCACAGGAAAAACTTATCTTGCTAAAGAAATTGCTAAAGAATTAACGGGTGGCAACGAAGACCAAATCGGATTTGTACAATTTCATCCATCCTATGATTATACTGATTTTGTAGAGGGGTTGAGACCTGTATCAAATGGTGATGGAGCTATCGAGTTTAAGCTAGAAGATGGTATTTTTAAGAAGTTTTGCCAGAAGGCTAAAGAAGCTCAGAAAACTGGAGGCCAAGATAATTTTGAGGAAGCGTGGGATCTTTATCTTGAATATGTAAATAGCAGAGATGAAAAAGAATATTTGACAGAATTTTCCTATCTCACAGTAAATAGTAGAAATAATTTTAATATCAATTATGAAACTAAAGCCCAAGGAACTTGCTTAACAAAATCTTATGTTTATGAACTCTATAAAGATGAAAAATATCTGAAACAGCCTTATTATCGTAATCAAGGAAAAAAAGTCCTAGAAACATTGAGAAAGAGATTTGGTTTGAAAGACTATGTTTCCCCAACAGAAATTGATACTGATAAGAAATTCGTCTTCATCATCGATGAAATCAATCGTGGAGAGATTTCAAAGATTTTTGGTGAACTCTTTTTCTCTATTGACCCTGGTTATCGTGGTGAAAAGGGAAGTGTTTCTACCCAATATGCTAATTTACATGAGACTGATGACAAGTTTTATATTCCTGAGAATGTCTACATCATCGGAACAATGAATGATATTGACCGTTCAGTAGATACCTTTGATTTTGCTATGCGTCGTCGTTTCCGTTTTGTTGAAGTTACTGCCGAGAGTCAAGTTGGTATGCTTGATGACGTGCTTGGTGATAAAGCCGAAGAAGCAAAAACTCGTCTAAGAAACTTGAATGCTGCTATCGAAAACGTTCAAGAGCTAAATAGTCATTATCATATCGGACCAAGTTATTTCCTTAAGTTGCAGGATGTGGATTTTGACTATGAGTTACTCTGGTCTGATTACCTCAAACCTCTATTGGAAGATTACTTACGTGGTTCTTATGAGGAGGCCGAAACTCTGGATACATTGAAAAAAGCATTTGATCTGACAAATAACGAGCAAACAGTTCAGCAAGATACTGGTGATAATGATGCGTATAACTGATAATCAGCATAAAATTGCTAAAGAAGACTTTGTAGCAGAATATCCCAAACTAAGTCAAGCGCTTCTTGATAGAACACTGGATAACCTTTCTCGAGAGGACCGTATCTTTATTTTCCCGAATGATTTGATGAATTCTCCTGATTTAGACAAGGACCAAAAGATTTTGGAAACAGTTAATCAGGAAATCAAGACAGGAAACGTAATTGGTTTTCTTGGATATGGTCAGGAAAGATTAACGATTTCCTCTCGTTTTTCTGATGAAAGTAACGACCATTTTTTGCATTATCTTTTACAAAAGGTTCTTCATATCAATCTCACTAGTTTAGATGTAGCTTTGTCGCGTGAAGATAAGCTCTATCAACTTTTGATGTACCTCTTTCCCAAATATCTGCAAGCTGCTCTCAGAAAAGGTCTTTATAAGGAATACCAAAGATTTTCTCATAACGACAGTCATGTAAAGGGAGTGATAGATGTGGGAAATCATCTTAAGAGAAATGTTCCTTTTATGGGAAATATTGCCTACACAACGAGAGAATTCACCTATGATAATCCCCTCATGCAGCTGATTCGGCATACGATTGAGTACATAAAGACTCAAAAAGGTTTTGGAGCACTACTCGATAGTAATCGTGAAAATGTATCTGAAATCGTGCGTGTAACGCCCTCTTATAAACTAGCTGATCGTGCCAAGATTATTCGGGGAAATCAATCTAAACCTATACGTCATGCATACTTTCACGAGTACAGAAAGTTGCAAGAGCTTTGCCTGATGATCCTAAATAGAGAGAAGCATGGGTTAGGATATCAAGAGCAAAAAATCCATGGTATTCTTTTTGATGTTTCCTGGCTTTGGGAAGAGTATGTTTATACCCTGTTGCCAAAAGATTTCATACATCCTCGAAATAAGGATAAGACGGACGGAATTTCAGTATTTTCTAATCGTGAAAGAAAAGTATTTCCAGATTTTTATCATAAAGAGTTAAAAATAGTTCTAGATGCAAAATATAAAAAACTGGAGTTTACTGAAAAAGGGATCAATCGCGAGGACTTGTTCCAGTTGATTTCCTATTCTTATATTTTAGAAGCTGAGAAAGCTGGTCTTGTTTTTCCGAGCAAGCACAAGGTTGTTGATAATGAGATAGGAAAGCTAGCAGGTTATGGAGCTTTGTTGAAGAAATTGTCTATCCAAATCCCTCAGAATGCTTCATCTTACAATGAATTTTGTAAAATGATGGAAAACTCAGAAGAAAATTTTAAAGCGATTATTGATGAAGAAGTGGGGAGAAAATAGTCTCTTCACTTTTTTGCTATTTATATAAGCAATTCCCGAACAATATAATTTGATTATTGAAAATATTTGACAAAAACTGTACTTTGGTTTATAATAAGTCAAGGAAACGTCGGAAAAAGGCGTAGAGATGCGCAAGCATAGGTAGATCATTACAAAAGAAACGAGACATCGATATGTTAAATGAATTTCCAATTTTTGATTACGAAGATATTCAGTTGATCCCAAATAAATGTGTCATTAAAAGCCGTGCAGAAGCAGACACAAGTGTCACACTTGGAAATCACACTTTCAAACTACCTGTTGTGCCAGCAAATATGCAGACGATTTTGGATGAGAACGTAGCAGAGCAACTTGCTAAAGGCGGTTACTTTTACATTATGCACCGTTTTGATGAAGCGGGGCGCATTCCTTTTATCAAACGTATGCACGATCAAGGGCTCATTGCTTCCATTTCTGTTGGTGTCAAGGATTACGAGTATGACTTTGTTAGCCAGCTCAAGGCTGATGCTCCTGAGTACATCACAATTGATATTGCTCACGGTCATGCGGATAGCGTGATTTCTATGATTCAGCACATCAAGAAAGAATTACCAGGTACATTTGTCATTGCTGGAAATGTGGGAACGCCAGAATCTGTGCGTGAATTGGAAAATGCTGGTGCGGATGCTACTAAGGTAGGAATCGGTCCTGGTAAGGTTTGTATCACAAAGGTCAAGACTGGTTTTGGTACAGGTGGTTGGCAGTTGGCTGCCCTACGCTGGTGTGCCAAGGCTGCACGTAAACCGATTATTGCTGATGGTGGGATTCGTACTCATGGTGATATTGCCAAGTCTATCCGTTTCGGTGCCAGCATGGTCATGATCGGTTCCCTTTTTGCAGGACATATCGAAAGCCCAGGAAAGACGATTGAAGTCGACGGCGAACAGTTCAAAGAATACTATGGTTCAGCTTCTCAATACCAAAAGGGAGCATATAAAAATGTGGAAGGTAAGCGCATCTTACTGCCTGCTAAAGGGCATTTGCAAGACACCCTTACTGAGATGGAGCAGGACTTACAAAGTGCTATCTCTTATGCAGGTGGACGCAAAGTTGCGGACCTCAAACATGTTGATTATGTTATCGTGAAAAACTCTATCTGGAACGGGGATGCTTCACACTAACGGACGCTTAGTTTACCCATAAAAAACTTGTTATTAGAGCAAATTTCTGTTATAATAAGACAAGTTTCCACCCTTAGTGTAATGGATATCACGTAAGATTCCGGTTCTTGAGATGGGGGTTCGATTCCCTCAGGGTGGATGTAAATAGCCTATGAAAGCCTTAAATAAGGCTTTTTATTTATCCTGCCTCAAATTTGCCCCTAAAAATGAAAAGTTTGTTCTAAAAATGCTCAAATCCCCTCTAGTCCCGTTTTAAAGTGACTCAGGGGGCTTTTTTTGATATAATAAAAGAGACTGTTATCAGTTAGAAAGAGGTTGGTATGAAAGAATTACAAACTGTACTAAAGAAGCGTTTTGCAATCGAATTTGCAGATAAAAAGCTACTAGAAACTGCCTTTACTCATACGAGTTATGCCAATGAGCACCGCCTCTTAAAAATTTCACACAATGAGCGCTTGGAATTTTTAGGAGACGCTGTTCTGCAATTATTGATTTCAGAATATCTGTATAAAAAATATCCTAAGAAACCAGAGGGTGATTTGTCCAAGCTCCGTGCCATGATTGTCCGTGAGGAGAGTTTGGCTGGTTTTGCGCGTGATTGCCAGTTTGATCAGTTTATCAAGCTAGGAAAAGGGGAAGAAAAGTCTGGTGGGCGCAATCGTGACACCATTCTTGGAGATGCCTTTGAAGCCTTTTTGGGAGCATTGCTTTTGGATAAGGATGTTGCTAGAGTAAAAGAGTTTATCTATCAAGTAATGATCCCCAAGGTTGAAGCAGGTGACTTTGAAATGATTAAGGATTACAAGACACACCTGCAAGAGTTGCTCCAGGTTAATGGCGATGTGGATATTCGCTACCAGGTGACCTCTGAAACGGGACCTGCTCATGATAAGGTTTTTGATGTAGAAGTTCTGGTTGAGGGCAAGAGTATAGGAAAAGGCCAAGGCCGTTCTAAAAAATTGGCAGAGCAAGAGGCCGCAAAAAATGCAGTTGAGAAGGGGCTGGATTCATGTATTTAAAGGAGATTGAGATTCAGGGATTCAAGTCCTTTGCTGACAAGACCAAGGTCGTCTTTGACCAAGGTGTGACAGCTGTCGTTGGGCCCAATGGTTCTGGGAAGTCAAATATCACAGAAAGTCTGCGATGGGCCTTGGGGGAGTCCAGTGTCAAGAGTCTTCGTGGCGGCAAGATGCCCGACGTTATCTTTGCTGGGACCGAAAGTCGTAAGCCACTCAATTATGCCTCTGTTATCGTGACCTTGGACAATGAAGATGGCTTCATCAAGGATGCAGGGCAAGTCATTAAGGTAGAACGCCATATCTATCGTAGTGGAGATAGCGAGTATCGAATTGATGGCAAGAAAGTTCGCTTGCGTGATATTCATGACCTCTTCTTGGATACCGGTTTGGGACGGGATTCCTTCTCCATCATCTCTCAAGGGAAGGTTGAGGAGATTTTTAATTCCAAGCCAGAGGAACGCCGAGCTATTTTTGAAGAAGCTGCTGGAGTTTTAAAATACAAGACTCGTCGAAAAGAAACAGAAAGCAAACTGCAACAAACTCAGGACAATCTCGACCGCTTAGAGGACATTATCTATGAGTTGGACAATCAAATCAAGCCCCTTGCAAAACAAGCCGAGAATGCTCGCAAGTTTCTCGACTTGGATGGTCAACGCAAGGCTATTTACTTGGATGTACTGGTTGCCCAAATCAAGGAAAACAAGGCTGAACTAGAGCTGACAGAAGAAGAACTAACGCAGGTTCAGGAACTCTTGACCAGTTATTACCAAAAACGTGAAGAGTTAGAGGAAGAAAATCAAACTCTTAAAAAGAAACGCCAAGATCTCCAAGCTGAAATGGCTAAAGACCAAGGAAGCTTAATGGATTTGACTAGTTTGATCAGTGACTTAGAGCGAAAACTAGCCCTATCCAAACTGGAATCTGAGCAAGTAGCCCTTAATCAACAAGAAGCGCAAGCCCGTTTGGCGAGTCTGGAAGATAAGAGAAAGGCTCTAAGTAAGGAAAAGGCTGAAAAAGAAGCGAACTTGGAACAGTTAGAGAAAAGTCTAGCTGAAAACAACAAAGAACTCAATCATCTAGAAGCAGAATTGCTAGCTTTTTCAGATGATCCTGACCAAATGATTGAGCTCTTGCGTGAACGCTTTGTCGCTCTTTTACAAGAAGAAGCGGATGTTTCAAACCAACTGACTCGTATCGAGAATGAACTAGAGAACAGCCGTCAACTATCTCAAAAACAAGCAGACCAACTTGAGAAACTGAAAGAACAACTGGCTACAGCTAAAGAGAAGGCCAGTCAACAACAGGCTGAGCTTGAAACTGCCAAGGAGCAGGTTCAGAAATTATTGGCAGACTACCAAGCTAGTGCCAAGGAGCAAGAGGAGCAGAAAGTTTCTTACCAAGCCCAGCAGAGCCAACTCTTTGACCGTCTAGACAGTCTCAAAAACAAGCAGGCTAGAGCCCAGAGTTTGGAAAACATCCTAAGAAATCATAGTAATTTTTATGCGGGTGTTAAGAGTGTTCTTCAAGAAAAAGCCCGTCTTGGTGGGATCATTGGTGCAGTCAGTGAACATTTGACCTTTGATGTGCATTATCAAACTGCCCTAGAAATTGCGCTTGGAGCTAGCAGTCAGCATATCATTGTAGAAGATGAAAACGCGGCAACTAAGGCGATTGATTTCCTCAAACGTAATAGAGCTGGTCGTGCAACCTTTCTTCCTTTGACAACGATCAAGGCGCGTACGATTTCTAGTCAGAACCAAGATGCTATCGCTGCAAGTCCAGGATTTCTGGGAATGGCAGATGACTTGGTGTCGTTTGACAAGAGACTAGAAGCCATTTTCAAGAACTTGCTAGCCACAACGGCTATCTTTGATACTGTAGAACATGCGCGTGCCGCAGCTCGTCAAGTTCGCTATCAGGTTCGTATGGTGACACTGGATGGGACAGAGTTGCGTACAGGTGGTTCCTACGCGGGTGGTGCCAATCGTCAAAACAACAGTATTTTCATCAAGCCAGAACTGGAGCAATTACAAAAAGAAATTGCTGAAGAAGAAGCTGACTTGCGGTCAGAAGAAGCGAGTTTGAAGACCTTGCAAGATGAGATGGCGGTATTGACTGAAAGATTAGAAGCTATCAAGTCTCAGGGTGAGCAAGCTCGTATTCAGGAGCAAGGCTTGTATCTTGCTTATCAACAAACCAATCAGCAGGTCGAAGAACTGGAAACGCTTTGGAAACTTCAAGAAGAGGAATTAAATCGCCTATCTGAAGGAGATTGGCAAGCGGACAAGGAAAAATGCCAAGAGCGCCTCGCTACTATCGCCAGTGAAAAGCAAAATCTGGAAGCTGAGATTGAAGAGATTAAGTCTAACAAAAACGCTATTCAAGAACGTTATCAAAACTTGCAGGAACAGATTTCTCAAGCGCGCTTGCTTAAGTCAGAACTGCAAGGACAAAAGCGGTATGAAGTGACTGATATTGAACGCTTAGGTAAGGAATTAGATAACCTCAATCTTGAACAAGAAGAAATCCAGCGTCTCCTCCAAGAAAAGGTTGATAATCTTGAGAAGGTTGATACGGATCTGCTAAGTCAGCAGGCGGAAGAGGCCAAAAATCAGAAAACAAACCTCCAACAAGGTCTGATTCGCAAGCAGTTTGAATTGGATGATATCGAGGGTCAACTGGATGATATTGCCAGCCATTTGGACCAGGCTCGTCAGCAGAATGAGGAGTGGATTCGCAAACAAACACGTGCTGAAGCTAAGAAAGAAAAGGTCAGCGAACGCTTGCGCTATCTACAAGCTCAATTAACAGACCAGTACCAGATCAGCTACACTGAAGCTCTAGAAAAGGCTCATGAACTGGAAAATCTCAATCTGGCAGAGCAAGAGGTTAAGGATTTAGAGAAGGCTATTCGCTCGCTGGGGCCTGTCAACTTAGACGCTATTGACCAGTACGAAGAAGTTCACAACCGTCTGGACTTCCTCAATAGTCAACGAGATGATATTTTGTCTGCGAAAAACCTACTCCTTGAGACCATCACAGAGATGAATGATGAGGTTAAGGAGCGCTTCAAATCAACCTTTGAGGCTATTCGTGAGTCCTTTAAAGTGACCTTTAGACAGATGTTTGGCGGTGGTCAGGCAGACTTGATATTGACTGAGGGCGATCTTTTAACAGCTGGTGTGGAGATTTCTGTTCAACCACCAGGTAAGAAAATCCAATCTCTCAACCTCATGAGTGGTGGTGAAAAAGCCCTATCTGCTCTGGCTCTGCTATTCTCAATCATCCGAGTTAAGACCATTCCTTTCGTCATCTTGGACGAGGTAGAGGCGGCGCTGGACGAAGCCAATGTTAAACGCTTTGGGGACTATCTCAACCGCTTTGACAAGGATAGTCAGTTTATCGTCGTAACCCACCGTAAGGGGACGATGGCGGCGGCGGACTCTATCTATGGAGTTACCATGCAAGAATCAGGTGTTTCTAAGATTGTTTCGGTTAAGTTAAAAGATATGGAAGAAACAATAGACTAGTTACCAAATGATAGCATCTCTTATGAGGTGCTATTTTTTTAAACTAAAGTGCTAAATTTTCTCTTACGGTCAGTTCAGGTGCAAAAAACAACATTTGGGATTTCCTCTTAGCGAAAAGACTTTCTCTATGATATAATAGTTTCATGATTACAACAGTACCTATTAAGAACGAAAAAGATATTGCAGTACCAGGGAAAACAGTCCTTGTACTAGGTTATTTTGATGGTATCCACAAGGGACATCAGAAACTCTTTGAAGTGGCCAGCAAGGCTTCGATGAAGGATTATCTGCCAGTTGTCGTGATGACCTTTACAGAATCGCCAAAACTTGCCTTACAACCTTACCAACCTGAACTCATGCTTCACATCGTCAATCATGAGGAACGAGAGCACAAGATGAAGTGGCACGGAGTAGAGGCTCTTTTCTTACTTGACTTTAGTAGCAAATTTGCCAATCTAACCGGTCAAGAATTCTTTGATACCTATGTTCGAGCTTTAAAACCAGCGATTATTGTAGCAGGATTTGACTATACCTTTGGCTCAGATAAGAAAGCTGCGGATGACCTGAAGGACTATTTTGATGGAGAGATCATCATTGTTCCTCCAGTTGAGGATGAAAAGGGCAAGATTAGTTCTACACGGATTCGTCAGGCTATTCTTGATGGAGATGTAAAGGAAGTCAATCATCTGCTCGGCACACCGCTCCCATCTCGTGGGATGGTCGTTCATGGAAATGCTCGTGGGCGGACTATTGGTTATCCAACAGCCAATCTGGTCCTAAGAGACCGAACTTACATGCCAGCGGACGGTGTTTACGTAGTCGATATCGAAGTGCAACGTCAGAGATATCGTGGAATGGCGAGCGTTGGCAAAAATGTTACCTTTGATGGAGAAGAACCACGTTTTGAAGTCAATATTTTCGACTTTTCAGACGATATTTACGGTGAGACAGTCATGGTCTACTGGCTGGATCGTATCCGCGATATGGTCAAATTTGACTCCATCGACGAGCTCGTAGACCAACTCCAGAAAGACGAAGAAATTGCTCGGAACTGGAAGGATGGAGAATCTGTCATTCAAGGGTCTCAGGTATAGAAAATGTCTGAAAAAGCTACTAGGAGGATTAGTTTTTTTTAGTAGTTTTGAAAGTGTGATATAATGCACTTTCAGTCCTCTTAGTTACCTATTTTAGTAACTATTTATGTCCAAATTATAGACGAGGCTTTATTATGCAAACGCAAGAAGAAATGAATATTTTGGTACCGGAAAAATTAGCAGAAATTGAGCGTGATTATGGTGTTAGAGTTTTATGGGCTATTGAGTCTGGTAGTCGTGCTTGGGGTTTTGAGTCTCCCGATAGTGACTTTGATGTACGATTTATCTACAAACACAAGCAAGATTTTTATCTCCGTTTGAATGAACAGCGTGATGTTATCGAGCTACCAATTGACGATACTTGGGATGTGAGTGGTTGGGATTTAGACAAGACTTTAAAACTCCTTTATAAGTCAAATCCTACACTGTTTGAATGGTTACAGTCACCAATTGTCTATCAACAAACGGATTTTATCGAGCGCATGCGTCCTCTTGCCAACCAGTATTTTTCTGAGAAGAAAATGCTCCACCATTACTTGAACACTGCTAGAACTCAAATGAATAAGTATCTTTCAGGAGACAAGGTCAAACCTAAAAAGTATTTCTATGCGCTGCGTCCTATTTTGGCCTGTCGTTGGATTGAAAAATACCATTCAGTCCCTCCAATTTTGTTTGATGATTTGGTCAAAGAATTACTTCCGTCTCAAATGCAGGAGCATGTTTCAAGATTGCTAGGCATTAAGATAATTGGGCCTGAAGGTATGGAAATTGATCCGATAATGCCAATTCAAGATTATATTTTAGCTAATATCCAAGAGCTAGATGCATACGTTCAAAGTGTTAGTGAGGAAAAGAAAGACTGGAGAGCTCTAAATCAATTTTTCCTTGAAGAATTAGAGCACGACTGAGGTTTTTTATGGGTAAATGGACATGTAAATGTGGGCAAGCTATGAATGATCACCGAGCGCCCGATCCAAATGCTTATTCAGTTTATTCAGATGAGTTGTTTGAAGAAATCATAAATAAAGCTGACGACCATAATAAAATTTCTTATGATGATATTTCTGAAGCGTCATTTTATATGTGGAAGTGCCCTGAGTGTGGCAGTTTCATGGTTTTTGGCGAAGAGGGGGATGGAGATCACTTTACTTTTTATGAGCGCCAAGAAGTAGAAAAGGTAGAGCCTCTCTTTGATCCAGATCAAGAGTTAAATCTTGTTGTGGTTGAGTTTCAGGAGGGAGGGAATGGTTATACTTATATCTGTGATGACCCAAATATCCATATAGGACACGCTGTTATTGTCCCAGTCGGGAAGGAAAATACTGAAAAAAATGCTTTAGTTGTACAGAAGTATCATGCCCTACCAAAGGATATCACTTTTCCTGTTGAAAAGTTAAAACGTGTCATTCGTAGGTATTCACATTTTGACCCACACACTTCGAAAAACGTTTGTAGAAATATAATAAAGCTAGGAAGAATTCTTGATGCTTGCTCCCAAAACGCTAACCCCAACTCTCAGCAAACATATTATAGTATCAAAACTCCTTTAGGATATTTCTGGTTAGAATTAAATGGAGTTCCAATTCCAATGAAAATCACACAGATTCAAGTCAGCGATAAAAAGTACCAAGTTGATAGCGCCCTTTATATAAAACCTTCAGAGATTAACTGTAGAAGATTCTATGAACTGGAATTATGTGCAGATTTTGATATTGATGCTTCTAGATGGATTGATGTTCTCTCTGATGAAAACGTTTGGGGAAATACTTGGGAACTAAATGGTCTTCAATTTGGTATTACTGCAGGGGAGTCTCCAGAATTTGAAGACGAAGTTGTAGCGAGAAAGTATAGTCGTGTCCCACTTTATTATGACTGGCACCCTGAATTTGAAGATTATTATGGTTTCAGTTTAGCTTGGAAAAAATACGAGTCTGATAGCGATTTGTCAATAGATTTCTATACAACATAAGATGCAGGAGAAAATGTATGAATCAAACATGGGATTTATTGTTTGAGGGCAAGATTAATGAGGCTAAAAAGTTAGTTGAAGCTGATTTTTTATTGGAAACTTGCACAGATTTTAGTTTGTTAAATTTGATGGGGTATATTTATCTCGAAGAGCAAGAATACAACGAGTGCTTAAGTATCTATCAGCGTTACATTGACTTAGCACGAACTAAAAGTGACCCAGAAAATGAACATATAGGCTATCATCAGTTAGCCATGGTTTATCGTGAAATGAATGAATTTCAAACGGCCCTTTTCTATATCGAAAGAGAGCAAAAAGTCATTGAAGAAGCTTTTACAGAGGATACCCTCAAATCTTCTGTTAACAATTATGAGCAAGGTTATTTACGATTAAAGCTAGGAAAAGTAGCAGAAGCATTCATGTATATGGAACAGTCCTTAAAACAAGCTTTGCAAACAGATGATTTGATTGCCCAAGCTTGTGCCTATAGAGGTTTAGGAGAGATTGGTTCGATACAAAATCCTGAAGAATCACATGAAAATTTTTTACAAGCTATCGTTCTTTTTGAAAAGGCAGGCGATCAGATTGGTGCTCAAGAGGTTAGAAAATTGCTAAATAATAAAAAGTAGCCTGAAAAGGCTACTTTTTATTAAAAAACGCGATAGACATAAGGATTTTCTGGTTTATCTACTTTTGTGAAACTCTCAACCTCTAGTGTTGGGAGTTTTTGTTTGAGTTCTTTATGGTAGTGGAGTGTCAGGGTTCCCCTAGCAGTAATCCAGGTATTGTCAGGATACTGCCGTGAGTTTCCCTTGGTCAAGAGCCCATATACACCAGAGTCTGCGATACAGTGGATGATTCCAAAGCGAAAGAGGAACTGGCTATCTGGATGGCTAGGATCATTATAGACAAAGCCTGTAAACTCGATTTGCTTTCCTTCAAACTCTTGTGGATAGTCATAGAGAACTTCCATGACTTCCATATAGTTTTCGTCTGTGACTTGAATGGTTGGCTGGGAGAGGTATTTATCAGCTGTAGTCCGCATTTCCTTTTCATAAGCAGACTTGGAAAAATAGGTACTGGTATCGGGTTTGAGGTATTGACTGGATGTTCCTTCGCTTGCCTGAATAGCAGTATCAATTCCCTCACCAAGTGGGAAATGATAACCTTTGGCAGATACAGTTCTCGAGTCCAAACTTACGGTAGGAAAGGCAACTCCAATTAACAGAGGTAGCGACAGTAAAAAGAAGCTGATTCGTCTAGCTCGACGACTTTCTAAATGGCTGTGAGAATTGATTTTCTTGATCCAGATATAGAATTGGACCAGAGCCAATAGAAGAGAAAGGAGCATGGAAATATAGAGTAGATAGGAATAGTGGAGGTTAATGTAGTGACTGAGCTTGCCAGAAAGCTGCAGATACAGAGTTAGGGAAAAATAACCCAGTAAAATGAAAAATCGGGTCATATCATCACTCCCATCATGTAAGAATAAAGCAAGACAAGAACTGTCACAATGCCCATGAATTGCCAGATGAAACGCGCTTTGAGATAGTGCTTCATCATGAGGAGATTTTTGATATCAAGCATGGGGCCAATGACCAAAAAAGCAAGGACTGGTGCTAGGCCGAAGCTCGAGAGGAGAGAAGCGCCGATAAAGGCGTCCGCCTCGCTACAAAGAGAGAGAAGAAAGGCAAGAAACATGAGCAAGAGAATCGCAAGGACTGGACTAGCACTGATAGAGGTCAGGATCCGAGTCGGGACATATACCTGTACGATGGCCGCAAAGAGACAGCCAAAGACCAAGTAACGCCCCATATCGAAAAACTCATCAATAGCTTGAATAAAGACCTGAAAGACTTTTCTAGGAGGAGTCAAGTGTGAAAAGTCATGTTCATGACAAGTAATAGAATTCTCTTTTTGAATGGGTTCCTTCCAGAAAAATCCTAGGAAAATACCAAGCACCAAAGCAATCACAATGGCTCCCAGGGCTCGCAAGAAGGCAAGTTTTATTGAATTGCCAAAGGCAGAATATGTGGCGAAAAGAACGATAGGATTGATGATGGGAGCAGTCACCAGAAAGGGAACTGCCGTGTAGCTGGGCACTTTCTTTTCCAGAAAACGATTGATAATCGGAACGATTCCACACTCGCAGGATGGAAAGAGAAAGCCAATGAAGGTACCAAAAAAGATCCTCCCCCAACGATTGCGAGGGAGAAACTCATAAACTTTATCAGGTGTGATATAGACCTCAATCAATCCCGAAATCAGACTCCCAATCAGGACAAAAGGAAGGGCTTCAATCATGATGGAGAGAAAAATAGCTCCCGCTTGTAATACACTAGGAGGAAGAGATTGGAAAACAGTCATCTATTTTTTCTTCTCAACTTTTTCTTTTTTGTTTTTGTCATCTGGGAAAGTGACTTGTGTTAAGTCAGGAAGTTTGGCGAATTCTTCAAACATCTTGTCCAAATCATCCGTTTTTGTAAATTTAACAGCCATAGGCCTACCTCTTTTCTACATTCTACCTCTATTATACTATTATTTTGTGGAAAAGGGATTATTTTGATAATCAAAGATGCAAAAACAGGTAAGGCAAAACAAGAGCTGTTCCTTATGGTATAATAGATTTATGGATAAAAAATATGAAAAAATTTCCCAAGATTTGGGTGTAACCTTAAAGCAAATCGATACTGTTCTAAGTTTGACGGCAGAAGGGGCGACGATTCCCTTCATCGCGCGTTATCGGAAGGACATGACTGGTAGTCTGGATGAGGTGGCGATTAAGGCCATTATTGATCTGGATAAAAGTCTGACAAATCTCAACGATCGTAAAGAAGCTGTCTTAGCTAAGATTCAAGAACAAGGCAAACTAACCAAGGAATTGGAAGAAGCTATCCTGGCAGCTGAGAAATTAGCAGACGTAGAAGAACTCTATCTTCCTTATAAGGAAAAACGTCGAACCAAGGCAACTATTGCCCGAGAAGCTGGACTCTTTCCTCTCGCCCGCTTGATCTTGCAGAATGTAGATGGCTTAGAGAAAGAAGCTGAGAACTTTGTCTGTGAAGGATTTGCGACTGGTCAAGAAACCTTGGCTGGGGCGGTTGATATCTTGGTCGAAGCCTTATCTGAAGATGTGACCTTGCGTTCACTGACCTATCAGGAAGTGTTGAGACACTCTAAAATCACTTCGCAAGTCAAAGATGAAAGTCTTGATGAAAAACAAGTTTTTCAGATATATTACGATTTTTCCGAGACAGTTGGAAATATGCAGGGCTATCGTACCTTGGCTCTCAATCGTGGGGAGAAACTAGGGATTTTGAAGGTCGGCTTTGAACATGCGACGGACCGTATCTTATCTTTCTTTGCTGCCCGTTTCAAGGTGAAAAATGCCTATATAGATGAAGTTGTTCAACAGTCAGTTAAGAAAAAGGTCTTGCCTGCTATCGAACGACGCATTCGGACAGAATTAACTGAAAAGGCAGAAGAAGGAGCTATCCAACTCTTTTCTGACAATCTGCGCAATCTTCTCTTGGTTGCTCCGCTGAAAGGGCGCGTGGTTCTAGGCTTTGACCCTGCTTTTCGTACAGGTGCCAAACTTGCTGTCGTTGATGCAACAGGGAAAATGCTGACGACACAGGTTATTTATCCTGTCAAACCAGCATCAGCTCGTCAAATCGAAGAAGCCAAGCGAGACTTAGCCGACTTGATTGGCCAGTATGGCGTGGAAATTATTGCTATCGGAAATGGAACGGCTAGTCGTGAAAGTGAAGCCTTTGTGGCGGAAGTTCTGAAAGATTTTCCAGAAGTCAGCTATGTTATCGTCAATGAAAGTGGTGCTTCAGTCTATTCTGCTAGTGAACTAGCTCGTCAGGAGTTTCCAGACTTGACCGTTGAAAAGCGCTCTGCTATCTCAATCGCCCGTCGCTTGCAAGATCCTCTTGCTGAATTGGTCAAAATTGATCCCAAGTCAATCGGTGTCGGGCAATACCAGCACGATGTCAGTCAGAAGAAACTGTCTGAAAGTCTGGACTTTGTCGTCGATACCGTAGTCAACCAAGTTGGTGTCAATGTCAATACAGCTAGCCCAGCACTTCTCTCCCACGTAGCTGGACTCAATAAAACTATTTCTGAAAATATTGTCAAATACCGTGAGGAAGAAGGGAAAATCACTTCACGCGCACAAATCAAAAATGTTCCTCGTTTAGGTGCCAAAGCCTTTGAGCAAGCTGCAGGTTTCCTCCGTATTCCGGAAAGTAGCAATATTCTTGATAATACTGGAGTTCACCCAGAAAACTATGCTGCGGTTAAGGAACTCTTCAAACGCTTGGATATCAAGGACTTGAATGAAGAAGCTCAAAGCAAACTCAAGTCCCTTTCAGTCAAAGAAATGGCGCAAGAACTAGAACTTGGTCCAGAAACCCTTAAAGATATCATTGCTGATCTTCTCAAACCAGGTCGAGATTTCCGTGATTCCTTTGACGCACCTGTGCTTCGTCAAGATGTCTTGGATATCAAGGATTTAAAAGTCGGCCAGAAACTGGAAGGTGTGGTGCGGAATGTCGTTGACTTCGGTGCCTTCGTTGATATCGGGATTCACGAGGACGGCTTGATTCATATTTCCCATATGAGTCGTAAATTTATCAAACATCCCAGCCAAGTGGTATCAGTCGGAGATTTGGTAACGGTTTGGGTCAAGAAAATCGATACCGAACGTGAAAAAGTCAATCTGTCGCTCTTAGCTCCAGATGAAACTGACTGAGTACGTTCAGTCTGTTTCCCTCGAAGACTTTGGTAGACCTTTTACCCACCAAGCCCAGTGGAATTCTCGTCTGCGAACGACAGGTGGACGATTTTTCCCCAAGGATGGGCATTTGGACTTTAATCCCAAGGTTTATAATGAACTAGGTTTGGAAGTCTTTCGCAAAATCGTGCGCCATGAACTCTGTCACTATCACCTTTATTTTCAGAAAAAGGGTTATCGACATAGGGACCGAGATTTCAAGGAACTTTTGAAAGAAGTGGATGGACTGCGCTTTGTCCCACCTCAGAAAGACCAAAGTACCTACCTAGTTTATCAGTGTCAATCCTGTCAGCAAACTTATCAGCGCAAGCGTAGGATTGATACCAAACGCTATCGTTGTGGCGTCTGCCGTGGTAAACTCGTCATCTTAAATCGGCCTAAGGACTGATGTTTGTGAACCCGTTTCATGCTATACTACTTGTAAGAATACCGAAAGAGGAACAAATCATGAATAACAAATTTTATAAAATGAAACGAAATAGTAAGGTGTCGGGAGTTTTAGCTGGTCTATCAGATAAGTGGAATTTTGATGTAACTTTAGTCCGCTTTCTTTTTGCCATTTTTACCATATCAAATTTTGGGATTGGCGTGATTATCTACATCATCCTAGCCTCTATCCTGCCAACTAAGGAAGAGATTGAAGCAGAAATGTATGGAACAGGACCACGCAAACGCAAGGAAGCCGAGGCCATTGATGAAAATGATGGCTGGTTTTGGTGAGTTGGATTTTGAAATAGTTTACAGAAACTTTCCTTATTTTTCAAAGAAGTCAGAAAAAGAAGCGAACCCTTAACCCTTGCATCCGCAAGGGTTTTCTTCTTGTATTTCATTTGTGGTAAAATATTGATAGCGAAATTGCTTGATATTCTTCTATCTTACAAAAATGTAAGATTAAAGTCTCTTTTGTAAGGTTAGGTTATGGCAGGCTACCTTTTTTTGCGATAAACTAGACTCATAAAGAACAAAGGAGCAAAACCATGAAAAGAATTTCACAAAAGAAAAGAAGAAAACCAAGTCAAAAAGATATCGAGCGTGTTCAACTGGGATGCGCTATGATGCAAGCACAGTTTCAATTAATGGGATATTAAGAAGGAGAAAATCATGACACTTTTAGATGTAAAACACGTTCAAAAAATCTATAAAACACGTTTCCAAGGCAACCAAGTAGAAGCACTCAAAGACATTCACTTTACAGTAGAAAAGGGTGACTACGTTGCCATCATGGGTGAGTCTGGTTCAGGAAAGTCAACCCTGCTCAACATCCTAGCTATGCTGGATAAACCAACTCGCGGGCAGGTTTACCTGAATGGAACCGACACAGCCACTATTAAAAATTCACAGGCTTCGAGTTTCCGTCGTGAGAAGTTGGGATTTGTTTTCCAAGACTTTAACTTACTAGATACCCTGTCTGTTAAGGATAATATCTTGCTTCCGCTAGTTTTATCTCGAAAACCCATCACGGAGATGATGAAGAAATTGGTAGTGACAGCTGAAAATTTGGGTATCAACCAATTGCAAGAGAAGTATCCTTACGAGATCTCTGGTGGTCAAAAACAGCGGGTAGCAGTAGCACGCGCCATCATCACCGAACCTGAAATTCTCCTTGCCGATGAGCCAACAGGAGCTCTTGACTCCAAGTCATCTGCAGCCTTACTCGATGTATTTGATGAAATCAATGAACGCGGCCAAACCATTCTTATGGTAACCCACTCAACGGCAGCAGCAAGTAGGGCCAAGCGCGTTCTCTTTATCAAGGACGGAATCCTCTATAACCAAATCTACCGTGGAGACAAGACAGAACGTCAAATGTTCCAGGAAATCTCTGATACCTTGACAGTCATGGCGAGCGAGGTGAATTAGTATGTTTCGATTGACTAATAAGTTAGCGGTATCGAACTTAATCAAAAACCGCAAACTCTACTATCCCTTTGCTTTAGCAGTTCTCTTAGCTGTGACCATCACTTATCTCTTTTACTCATTGACACTTAATCCTAATATTGGCAAGATTCGAGGGGGAGAGACTATCTCCATGACGCTTGGTCTTGGTATGGTGATTGTCACTATTGCCTCGGCTATCATCGTCTTTTATGCAAATAGTTTCGTCATGAAAAACCGTTCCAAAGAACTAGGGATTTATGGCATGTTAGGATTAGAAAAACGCCATTTGATCAGCATGGTCTTTAAGGAGCTTCTTATATTTGGCTCTCTAACCTTGACAGCTGGACTTGGCTTAGGAGCTCTCTTTGATAAGCTCATCTTTGCTCTGCTTCTGAAGCTAATGAATATGAAGGTGGAGCTCGTAGCGACCTTCCAACCAAGTGTCTTTATCCTAGTTACCCTTATTTTTGGAGCTATCTTCCTAGGTCTAATTTTTATCAATGCCTTTCGCATCGCACGCATGAATGCCCTTCAACTCTCTCGTGAAAAGGCCAGTGGTGAGAAAAAAGGACGTTTCTTAGGCCTTCAAACCATTCTAGGTCTGATTAGTTTGGGAGCGGGTTACTACCTAGCAGTAACAGTTGAAAATCCACTTTCTGCTGTTCTGATTTTCTTCGTAGCAGTCTTGTTGGTAATTTTGGGAACTTATCTTCTCTTCAATGCAGGGATTACAGTTTTCTTACAAATCTTAAAGAAAAACAAGACTTACTATTACCAACCCAACAACATGATTTCCGTATCTAATCTCATTTTCCGTATGAAGAAAAATGCGGTTGGTCTGGCGACGATTGCTATTCTCTCAACCATGGTCTTAGTGACTATGTCTGCTGCAACAAGTATCTTTAAGGCATCAGAAAACTTCAAGAAGGTCATGAATCCACATGATTTTGGGATTACAGGACAGAATGTTGAAAAAGAAGATATCGAAAAACTCTTGAGCCAGTATGCTAGTGAAAAAGGATTGACTGTCACAAAGAAAGAAGTCCTAACATACAGTAACTTTGGTGTGGCAAATCAAGAAGGTACGAAATTGACAATCTTTGATAAAGGTCAAAATCGTGTTCAACCGAAAACTATTTTTATGGTCTTTGACCAAAAAGACTATGAGAATATGACAGGACAGAAACTTGCACTTTCAGGTAAAGAAGTTGGATTGTTTGCTCAAAACAAGGAACTTCAAGGGCAGAAAGAACTGACTCTGAATAACCAGACCTACACGATCAAAGAAGAAATCAAAAAAGATTTTATTCTTGAACATGTCCCAAATCAGTACAATATTCTAACTTCGGACTATAACTATTTGGTTGTTCCTGACTTACAAGCCTTTCTTGAACAGCATCCTAACTCTTCTATCTTTAATCAATACTATGGTGGTATGAATGTAACGGCTAGTGAGGACGAGCAGCTTAAAATTGCAGATGACTATTCAAAATTCGTCAACAACTTTAATAGAGAATTAAACAAAGAAGGAAGCTATGTTTACGGAAGCAATCTGGCTGATAGCAGTGCGCAGATGAGTGCTCTCTTTGGTGGAGTCTTCTTCATCGGTATCTTCCTCTCTATCATCTTTATGGTGGGAACAGTTCTTGTTATCTACTACAAACAAATCTCTGAAGGCTATGAAGACCGTGAACGCTTTATCATTTTGCAAAAAGTCGGTCTCGATCAAAAGCAAATCAAGCAAACGATTAACAAACAGGTCCTAACTGTTTTCTTCCTCCCATTGCTCTTTGCCTTCCTACACCTTGCCTTTGCCTATCATATGCTTAGCCTCATCCTAAAAGTCATTGGTGTGCTAGATGCGACCATGATGTTGACTGTCACTTTATCCATCTGTGCGATCTTCCTCGTTGTCTATGTCTTAATCTTTATGATTACCTCAAGAAGCTATCGCAAGATTGTGCAAATGTAAAAAAGATACCTCGATGTTTATCGAGGTATTTCTTTATCTTAAATGCTGAAGAGTTGTCCAAGCAGGTAAGTCACTCCCATGGTGAGAAGTCCGATACAGAGGTTACGGATCATGGCAGTTTTCGTAGGTGCCTTGCCTAGTTTAGCACTGGTATAGCCAGTGACGAGAAGGGAAAGGGCAACGATAAAAACAGTAGCAGGAATGCGATAATCACTTGGAAAGACAGTGATCGAAAGCATAGGAGGAAGACTTCCCAGTACAAAGGCGATAAAGCTAGAGATGGCAGCATGCCAAGGATTGGTAAATTCTTCGTACTCGATACCGTATTTTTCCTCGACCAAGGCTTTGAGTGGATTTTTTAAAAAGGCCTTGTTGGTCAAGAGTTGGGCGGACGTTTCACACTCACCATTTTGAAGGTAAGCAGCATAGAGAGATTGTTTTGCAGATTCGATATCCTTATCCAAGAGCAACTGTTCTCTAGCGACAGCGGCTTCTTCCGTGTCTTTCTGAGTCGATACAGAGACATATTCGCCACCTGCCATAGAAAAAGCACCAGCGAGGATAGCGGCCAATCCTGATAGAAAGATAATCCAGATATTGCTTGTCGCACTGGCAACACCGATAACGACTCCAGCGATGGAAATAATCCCATCATTGGCTCCCAGAACACCTGCGCGTAGGATATTGAGTCGGCCTGCAAAGTTTGCATCAATTTCATGTTTCATTTCTGTCATAGTCATCTCCTTTCTCTCCATTATAGAGAAAAGAGTAGGGGAATACAAACTTTTTAAACTATCTGAAAAAAGTTCTACGATTCTAATTTTTATGCCCTTTGAAGTTTCTCCGAAAAAGTAGTGCTATCCTACTGTACTGGACCTTTTTAAACTTATCTATGGTATAATAGAAGATAGATTTATCAATTGGAGAATGAAGGATTTTATGATTAAACTTGTAGCAACCGATATGGATGGAACCTTTCTAGATGGAGAGGGTCGGTTTGATATGGAACGCCTCAAAAACGTACTTGTTTCCTACAAGGAAAAGGGGATTTATTTTGCAGTGGCTTCAGGTCGCGGTATCTTGTCCCTGAAAAAGTTGTTTGCGGATGTGCGTGATGAAGTGATTTTTATAGCTGAAAATGGGAGCTATGTTGAGTTTCATGGTGAGAATATGTACGAGGCTACTATGTCTCGGGATTTTTACTTGAGCACTTTTGAAGCTTTAAAGAAATCGCCCTATTTTGATGAAAGTAAAATGCTCTTGACTGGGAAAAAAGCTTGTTATGTTTTGGAAACAGTGGATGAGACCTATCTGATGTTTAGCCGTCACTACAATGAAAACATTCAAAAAGTAGCGAGTTTGGAAGATATCTCAGATGAGATTTTTAAATTCACTACGAACTTTACTGAAGAAACGATAGAAGCTGGAGAGGCCTGGGTCAACGAAAATGTTTCTGGTGTGAAAGCCATGACAACTGGTTTTGAATCCATCGATATTGTCTTGGACTACGTTGATAAGGGTGTGGCTATTGTTGAGTTAGCCAAAAAACTTGGTCTGACCATGGATCAGGTTATGGCTTTTGGCGATAATCTCAATGACCTTCATATGATGCAGGTTGTGGGGCATCCAATCGCCCCTGAAAATGCGCGACCAGAGATTTTAGGATTAGCAGAGACAGTGATTGGCCACCATAAGGACCAATCAGTGATGACTTATATGGAGGGCTTGTAATGGCAGATATTAAATTGATTGCACTCGATTTAGATGGAACCTTGCTGACAACGGATAAAAAACTGACAGATCGAACTAAGAAAGTCCTCAAAGCTGCGCGTGATCGTGGCATCAAGGTCGTTCTGACAACAGGTCGTCCTTTGAAGGCTATGGATTTCTTTCTCCATGAGCTAGGGACTGATGGTCAGGAGGACGAGTACACCATCACCTTTAATGGTGGTCTGGTACAGAAAAATACTGGAGAGATTCTCGATAAAACCGTCTTTTCAATCGATGATGTGGCACGTTTGTACGAGGAAACTGAAAAACTCGGACTTCCGTTAGATGCCATTTCAGAAGGAACAGTCTATCAAATCCAGTCTGACCAAGAAAGTCTCTATGCCAAGTTCAACCCAGCCTTGACTTTCGTACCTGTCGCTTTTGAGGATCTATCTAGTCAGATGACGTATAATAAATGTGTGACTGCCTTTGCCCAAGAACCTTTGGATGCAGCGATTCAACAGATTTCTCCAGAATTATTTGACCAATATGAAATCTTTAAATCGCGTGAACTCTTATTGGAATGGTCGCCGAAAAACGTCCACAAGGCAACAGGTTTAGCGAAATTAATTAAACATTTAGGAATTGATCAAAGTCAAGTTATGGCTTGTGGGGACGAGGCCAATGACCTTTCCATGATTGAGTGGGCAGGTCTGGGAGTTGCCATGCAAAATGCAGTTCCAGCAGTTAAGGAAGTTGCTAATGTCGTTACCCCCATGACCAACGACGAGGAAGCCGTTGCTTGGGCTATCGAAGAATACGTGCTAAAGGAGAATTAGAAGATGGGATTATTTGACCGTTTATTCGGGAAAAAAGAAGAGCCGAAAATCGAAGATATTGTAAAAGAAGCTTTGGAAAATCTTGATTTGTCAGAAGAGGTTGAAGAAACCCAAACGGCAGTCGAAGAAACTTCTCAGGAAGAGCCAACAAGAGAAAAAGTGGAAGAAACACCTGCTCAAGAAGAAATTCCTCAGATCTCGACAGAAGAAGTTATTGAACCAGAAGCAGTCGAAGAAACTGCTCAGGAAGAGATTGAGCTAGAAGTTGATGAGACAGAGCAAAGCCAAGAGCCTGAAGAATTTTTCGAAGAAGAGAGCCAAGAATCTCTAGAAAGTGACGAAGAGCCAGCTTTTGAAGTAGAAGAAGAATATCCACAAGTTGAAGAAACGGTTCAGGAAAAATATGACCGCAGTCTCAAGAAAACGCGTACGGGATTCGGAGCACGCTTGAATGCCTTCTTTGCCAACTTCCGTTCTGTCGATGAAGACTTTTTTGAGGAATTAGAAGAACTGCTCATCATGAGTGACGTCGGTGTGCAAGTCGCTTCGAACCTAACAGAAGAGCTTCGCTATGAAGCCAAATTAGAAAATGCTAAGAAACCTGACGCACTCCGCCGTGTCATTATCGAGAAATTGGTTGAGCTCTACGAAAAGGATGGCAATTACAATGAACAAATCCATTTCCAAGATGGTTTGACAGTTATGCTCTTTGTTGGTGTTAACGGTGTTGGGAAAACAACTTCTATTGGGAAATTAGCTCATCGCTACAAACAAGCTGGTAAGAAAGTTATGCTGGTTGCTGCGGATACCTTCCGTGCTGGTGCCGTTGCCCAGCTAGCAGAATGGGGACGTCGTGTGGATGTTCCTGTTGTAACGGGGCCTGAAAAAGCGGATCCAGCAAGTGTGGTCTTTGATGGGATGGAACGTGCCGTAGCAGAAGGAATTGATATTCTCATGATTGATACAGCAGGTCGTCTGCAAAACAAGGAAAACCTTATGGCCGAGTTGGAAAAGATTGGTCGCATCATCAAGCGTGTGCTTCCAGAAGCACCACATGAAACCTTCCTAGCACTCGATGCTTCAACTGGACAAAACGCCTTGGTACAGGCTAAAGAATTTTCGAAAATTACCCCTGTGACAGGAATTGTATTGACTAAGATTGATGGAACTGCCCGTGGTGGTGTTGTTCTGGCAATTCGAGAAGAACTCAATATCCCTGTAAAATTGATTGGTTTCGGTGAGAAAATCGATGATATTGGTGAGTTCAACTCTGAAAACTTTATGAAAGGTCTCTTAGAAGGCTTGATTTAATACAAAATAAATATCCTGCAAGTCAATCTTGCAGGATATTTTTGCTATTCTAAACGGCCATCTTCACGATAGGCGATATCTGGTTGCCAGGTCCATTTAGCTCCGAACTTCTCTAGTAAGTCAAAGCTAGCTTGTGGTCCCATGCTTCCAGCTTTATAATCGTGGAGCGGAGCTCCGTTTTCAGCCCAAAGCTCTTCGATACGATCAATCAATTTCCAAGAAGCACTTACCTCATCCCAGTGGCTAAAGTTGGTTGAGTTGTTGTTCAAGACATCGTAGATTAATTTCTCGTAAGGATCTGGTGAGGCTCCAGTAGCAGTAGCATCTGTACGGTAATCTAAAGAGCTTGGCGCCAGGTTAAATTCTTCACCTACTTGTTTACCATTGAGGCTGAGAGAGAATCCTTCAGTTGGTTGGATATAGATGGTCAAAATATTTGGTGCTAGAGGCTCTCCAAAAATTGAATCCATTTGCTTAAAGACAATATTGACATGCGTTCCCTTTTCAGTCATTCGTTTACCTGTACGGAAGAAGAATGGAACACCACGGAAACGGTCACTTTCAACAAAGAAGGCACCTGAAGCAAAGGTTTCTGTCATGGATTCTGGGTTGACATTTGGTTCGCTACGGTATGAAATATATTTCATGCCATCAACTTTACCAGAACGATATTGACCACGGATGAAGTGCTCTTTCAGTTCTTCCTCAGTTGGATGATAGAGGTTTTTAAAGACCTTTATCTTTTCAGCACGAATCTCATCCTTTGTAAAGCTAGCTGGTTTGTCCATGGCTAGAAGAGAGAGGAGTTGGAGAGTATGGTTTTGCACCATATCACGAAGGGCACCAGATTGATCATAGTAGCCACCGCGTTCTTCAACACCCAAGCGTTCCGCAAAGGTAATTTGAATATTATCAATGTGCTCACGGTTCCAAACATTCTCAAAGATCATGTTGGCAAAACGAACAGCAAAGATACTCTGAATCATCTCTTTACCTAGGTAATGGTCGATACGATAGATTTGCTCTTCATCAAAGGCTGCAAGGAGATCTTCATTGAGTTTGCTAGCTGTTTCGTAGTCTGTACCAAATGGTTTCTCAACGATCAAGCGCTCAAAACCTTTGCCATCAACAATGTTTTCAGATTTGAGGTGCTTGGCAATAGTTCCAAAGAACTGAGGTGCCATAGACAAGAAGAAGAGCTTGTTGTGTTCAGCTTGGTATTTTTCATTGAGCTCAGCTTGTAACTGGCGCAAAGCAATGTAATGTTCCGTATCATTCACATCATGGCTTTGATAGTAGAAGTGGCTAGCAAATTCTTGAGCTTGCTCGGTACTATCTGCCAAATCAAGGATGGACTCGACAACTACAGATTCAAAATATTCCTTACTCCAAGGTCTACGAGCTGTTCCGATAACAGCAAAATGCTCAGAGAGATTGCCTGATTTATAGAGTCTGAAAAGGGAAGGGTAGAGTTTGCGTTTAGCTAAATCTCCACTCGCACCGAAAATTGTAACAATAACCTTTGATGACATCTAGCTACCTAATTTCTATATTTTTTCCTAGTTGGACTAGGGATGAGATTTCCTCATTATCATAGTTTTTATTTTATCATAATTTTCAAAAAAAACAAAAAATCCAATACGCAATTAAAAAAGTGTAAGGAGAACCTCACACTTTCGTTTTATACGTTTAAGACCTTGTCCAAAAATTCTTTTAGACGAGGGTGTTGCGGGTTATCGAAGATTTGATCTGGAGTTCCATCTTCTAGGAATTCACCATCAGCCGTAAAGATAACACGGTTAGCCACCTGACGAGCAAATCCCATCTCGTGGGTTACGATAATCATGGTCATGCCTTGTTCCGCCAATTCCTTCATAACATTCAGTACATCTCCGACCATCTCAGGGTCCAGAGCGGAAGTTGGCTCATCAAAGAGCATGATATCAGGATTCATGGCAAGTCCACGAGCGATAGCTACACGCTGTTTTTGACCACCTGATAGGCTATCTGGGTTGGCATTAGCTTTGTCTGCAAGACCGACTTTCTCCAGCAACTCCATCCCCAATTTTTCAGCTTCTTCTTTGGTCATTCGTTTGTGTTCAATAGGTGCAAAAGTGATATTTTCTAGGACTGACATGTGTGGGAAGAGGTTGAAGTGTTGGAAGACCATCCCAACGTTTTCGCGAACATGGTCGACATTGGTTGATTTTTCAGTCAGATCATAACCATTTACTGTGATGTGGCCACTCGTTACCTCCTCGAGAAGGTTAAGGCTACGGAGGAAGGTGGATTTACCAGAACCAGAAGGACCGATGATACAGACAACATCTCCTTCATAGAATTTAGTCGTAATACCTTTTAAAACTTCATTTTTTCCATAATACTTATGCAAATCATTTACATCAATTTTTAGTTTTGCCATTAACGAATCCTCTTTTCTAAGCGTTTCGCTAGTCTAGTCAAAAGCGTGATAATTACAAGATAGAAGATAGCAAGGATTGCATACATCTTGAAACTTTGGTAGTTACGGGCGATGATAATCTTACCAGTTTGGAAAAGTTCCACCAAACCGATAGCAGATACAATGGTTGTATCTTTGAGAGCGATAACGAATTGGTTAACGAAGTTCGGCAACATCAATTTAGTCGCTTGTGGCAAGATAATCTTACGCATGGTTTTTCCATAAGAGATACCAAGACTGCGGCTGGCCTCCATTTGCCCAACTGGGACAGCTTGAATCCCACCACGAACGATTTCAGCGATATAAGCTGCCGCATTAAGTGAGAGGGCAATAGTACCAGCTACAAAGTCATTGATTGGACTTTGTTGGCCTGTAATGGACTCGATGAAGTTTGGAATTCCCCAGAAGATGAAGGCTGCAAGAATCATCAATGGAATTCCTCGAATAACGTCAACGAAAATCTCAGAGATTAGACGAAGAGATTTGTATGGACTAACGCTAAACATACCAAAGATAATACCGATGACAATGGCAATTGCAAATGAAATAAGCGCTAGAGCAAGAGTGATTCCAAGTCCACTAAGAAGTTGTTTGTAGTTGTTTTGAAGCAAGCCCCAGATAGTCGTTTCGTCAACCGTACTTGTAGAGTTAGTTGAAGATTCGCTAGCTAGATACTTGTCAAGAATCTTTTGAAATTCTCCGTTAGCTTTGAGGTTAGCAAGTCCATTATTGAACATCTGGATCAATTCAGGGTTTGTTCCTTTTTTAACCGCAAAGGCTGTTTCACCGATTGGAGTTCCAGCGATTGGCGTTTTCAATTTTTGACCTTGGCTGATAGAATATTTGAGAACTGGCTCATCATCCATCACGGCATCGATAGATCCAGTATTCAGACTGTCATACATTGAAGCGCCATCTGCAAAGGTTTTAATCTTATAGCCGTATTTGTTTTGATTCTCAGTAAGGAACGTTTGAGAGGCAGTCCCGTTTTTAACACCGACAGTTTTATTCTTGAGGTCTTCATAAGAAGCAATTGTGCTTGATTCTTTCACACCGAGAATCGTATTTGCTGTGTAGTATGATTCTGAGAAGTCAAAGGTTTCCTTACGGGCATCTGTTACAGACATTCCAGCAATGATACCATCTGCTTGTCCAGCTTGAACAGCACTGATTGCTGCGTCAAATCCTGGGTTGGTAATCTCAATTTCAAAACCTTGATCTTTGGCAATGGCCTTGATCAGGTCCATATCAATACCGGTGTATTGATTGCTTGAATTTTGAAAGACGAATGGGGCGAAAGATGAGTCGCTGGCAATAATGTACTTGCTTTTCACTGGAGTAGCTTTTTGTCCAGCAGCAGTAGTTGTCGTTGGGCTTGCCGTAGTTGTAGAAGCTGTCCATTTTTGGATGATTTGCTCCAAGCTACCATCTTTCTTCATTTGGGCTAGAGCTTCATTAAACTCGGTAACCAAGTGTTCATACTTGCTCCCTTTCTTGACACCAAAGGCAAAGCTTCCAACAGCCTCACCATCCATATTGATGCTGAGATCTTGTCCTTGGTTAATCGCATACTCAATAACAGGTTTATCGTCCATGATGGCATTCACAGCACCAGCACTTAGACTATTATTCATCAAATCACCAGTATCAAAGGTTTTAATAGAGAAACCGTATTTATCTTTGATACTTTCGAGGAAACGTTGAGCGGCAGTTCCGTTCTTAACTCCAACTGTTTTGCCGCTAAGTTCCTCATATTTGGTGATTTTATTTGCCTTTGTGGTAGCAATGACAACTTTTGTATCATAATAGGTATCAGACATGGTAAAGACATTTTCACGTTCTTTTGTTTTTGTCATACCTGCCATAATAGCATCTGCTTGACCTGACTGCACTGCATTTACAGCTGCATCAAAGCCAGGATAAGACATTTGGATGTTCCATCCTTTGATTTCTGCGACTTTATTTATAATATCAACATCAATCCCTTTATAGGTTTGATCTGAATCTTTAAACTCAAAAGGTGCGTAAGCTGTATCAGACACAATCTTAACAGTATCAGCTTTTGCCATACCTAGTGAGAAAATGGGAAATAAAATGAGCAAACATGCTAGTATTTTTTTCTTCATTTTTAGTCTCCTTTTCCGAATATTTTCCCATTATATCAGAAAATGAATGAAAAGGCAAATTTTATGAAAATTATGTAAGGAAATGTAACATGAAATACTCGCTCTTATCAACTTAGAGTAGAGTCTGAAAAGTAAATTTATGGTAAAATAGAAGGATAGAAAAATGCAGACGAGGCAATCATGATTAATCGAATTACAGATAATAAATTTAAACTAGTATCAAAATATGAACCATCAGGAGATCAACCACAAGCGATTGAGCAGTTGGTTGACAATATCGAGGGTGGTGAGAAGGCTCAAATTCTGATGGGGGCGACGGGTACAGGGAAGACCTATACCATGAGTCAGGTCATTTCCAAAGTCAATAAACCAACTTTGGTCATTGCCCACAATAAGACTCTGGCTGGTCAGCTCTATGGAGAATTTAAGGAATTTTTCCCTGAAAATGCAGTTGAGTATTTCGTATCCTACTATGACTATTACCAACCCGAGGCTTATGTCCCTTCGAGCGATACCTATATTGAGAAGGACAGCTCTGTCAATGATGAGATTGACAAGCTCCGTCACTCAGCGACTTCGGCTCTTCTGGAGCGTAACGATGTCATCGTCGTGGCTTCAGTTTCTTGCATTTATGGTTTGGGTTCGCCAAAGGAATATTCTGATAGTGTTGTTAGTCTTCGTCCAGGTCTTGAGATTTCTCGTGATAAACTACTCAATGACTTGGTAGATATTCAGTTTGAACGCAATGATATTGATTTCCAACGGGGAAGATTTCGCGTTCGCGGGGATGTGGTTGAGATTTTCCCAGCTTCCCGAGATGAACACGCTTTTCGAGTAGAGTTTTTCGGGGATGAGATTGACCGTATCCGAGAAGTTGAGGCGCTGACAGGTCAGGTATTGGGAGAAGTCGATCATTTGGCGATTTTCCCTGCCACTCACTTTGTGACCAATGACGACCATATGGAAGTTGCCATTGCCAAGATTCAGGCAGAGTTGGAGGAGCAGTTAGCTGTCTTTGAAAAGGAAGGCAAACTTCTGGAGGCCCAGCGTTTGAAACAGCGGACAGAGTATGATATCGAAATGCTGCGTGAGATGGGTTATACAAATGGGGTTGAGAACTACTCTCGTCACATGGATGGTCGTAGCGAAGGAGAGCCTCCTTATACGCTTCTCGACTTCTTCCCAGATGATTTCTTGATCATGATTGATGAAAGTCACATGACCATGGGGCAAATCAAGGGCATGTACAATGGAGACCGTTCGCGTAAGGAAATGTTAGTAAATTATGGTTTCCGTCTGCCGTCCGCCTTGGACAATCGTCCCCTTCGTCGTGAAGAATTTGAGAGTCATGTGCATCAGATTGTTTACGTTTCAGCGACACCAGGCGACTATGAAAACGAACAGACCGAGACAGTGATCGAGCAAATCATTCGTCCAACAGGACTTTTAGACCCAGAGGTGGAAGTCCGTCCGACTATGGGACAGATTGATGACCTCCTAGGTGAAATCAATGCTCGTGTTGAAAAGAATGAACGAACCTTTATCACCACTTTGACCAAGAAAATGGCAGAGGACTTAACTGACTACTTCAAAGAAATGGGTATCAAGGTTAAGTACATGCACTCAGATATCAAGACCTTGGAACGGACTGAGATTATTCGCGACCTGCGCTTGGGTGTTTTTGATGTCTTGGTCGGAATCAACCTCCTTCGTGAAGGGATTGACGTTCCTGAAGTAAGCTTGGTTGCCATTCTAGATGCTGACAAGGAAGGTTTCCTTCGTAATGAGCGTGGCCTCATCCAGACCATTGGTCGTGCTGCCCGTAATAGCGAAGGGCATGTTATCATGTACGCTGATACCATGACCCAGTCTATGCAACGTGCTATCGATGAAACGGCCCGCCGTCGCAAAATCCAGATGGCTTATAATGAAGAGCATGGTATCGTTCCACAAACCATTAAGAAAGAAATCCGTGATCTGATCGCTGTAACTAAGGCAGTTGCCAAGGAAGAGGACAAGGAAGTCGATATCAATAGCCTCAACAAACAAGAGCGCAAGGAACTTGTTAAGAAACTGGAGAAACAAATGCAAGAAGCCGTCGAAGTGCTTGACTTTGAACTGGCAGCTCAGATACGTGATATGATGTTGGAAGTCAAGGCGTTGGATTAGGAAAAAGTATGGTTTATTTAAGAAAACTAATTGAAGAAGATTTGGTGTCTTTGTGGGAAATTGCTTATTCACAATCTAATCCAATTTGGAAGCAGTATGATGCTCCCTATTATGACGATTATCAGCATTTTCCTAATTTTCAAGAATTTAAACTACAAAAATCAGAATCTACTCTAAACAACTCAAATCGCCTTGGTATTTTTGTTGATGATAAATTAGTTGGGACTGTTTCGCGCTACTGGGTATGTAAACAAACAAGATGGATGGAATTGGGGATTTGTATTTATGATAACAAATTTTGGAACTCTGGCATTGGAAAAGCTGCTATGCTACAATGGATAGATCGGACATTTAAGGATTACTTGGTGTTGGAGCATCTTGGTTTGACAACTTGGTCAGGAAATCTTGGTATGGTAAAACTTGCTGAAAAATTAAGAATGAAAAAAGAAGCTCATATTCCAAAAGTTCGTTATTACCAAGGCAAATATTTTGATAGTATTAAATATGGTATTCTGAGAGAAGAATGGAGTAAAATAAATGAACCTAACTATCAAACAAATGGAAACTCCTGAAGAGATAGAAGTTAAATCCTTCGTTCATTGGCAAACGTGGAGAGAGGCTTATGATGATCTTTTACCTGCAGAATTTCAGGAGACGATGACATTAGAAAGATGTCGATTCTTTAGTCAAAAATATCCTAAAAATACATTGATTGCGATAGATGGCATGAAGGTAGTTGGTTTTATCAGTTATGGAAACTTTCGTGATGAGACTATTCAAGCTGGCGAAATTATTGCCTTATATGTTTTAAAAGACTATTATGGAAAAGGTATTGCTCAGAAGTTAATGAAGGAAGCTCTGACTACTCTTGAACAGTTCTCTGAAATATTTTTATGGGTATTAAAAGAGAATAAGCGAGCCATTGCTTTCTATCAAAAAATGGGTTTTACTTTTGATGGGCAAGAAAAAATACTTGACCTTGGAAAACCTATCACTGAAATTAGAATGGTACGTAAGAAATCCTCAAAATCTGAGAGTTAAATACTGGTAGAATTGCGATTTTGTTTTCAGATTACGCAATGAACAAACAATCATGTTTTAGATTATATTTTAAATAGAGGGAAGTTATTATGAAATTGAAAGAGACGAATTATAAGAAATCATCAGGCTTAGATTCTGTTCGTTTTTGGTTACAAGGGCATCGATTTGTCAAATTTATGCTTGATATGTTCTTTTATATCAGCTTGTTCCTAGTTATAGAATTTACAACATCACAGAACAAAAGCCTTCCAGCTGATTTTCGGTACAGAGAGCTTTTATTTCCCTTGCAATTGAATCTTTTTATCTTGGGTAATAGGTTCTATGCTCTCTTTTTGTCAGTGAAAACTAAAAAAGAAAGGACCCTTAAAAGATTTTGTGAACCCTTTATTTATATCAATATCGTTAGCTTCATTTTTCAACTGATTGGTGTGAGAAAAAGAGGAAGAGTTGTTCTCTCACCTTTGTTTTCACTGGAGTCATCCTATATCTGGTTCCCTATTGTCGTCTACCTTCTGGTGTTGGTGTTAACTTTGGCAATCTTCTTTCTCTCTAAAGCTTCAAAAAAAGGAGTAGATGAAAATGAAGATGAGTAGGCAAATGAAGTACAAGACAAAAGAAAAGTCTTCTTGGACTAAAAGGTTTTCTCTTTGGTTGGAAAGGCATCGAAAGATTAGTCAACTCTTGGATACGAGTGTGTTATTTGGATCTATGTTTGTATCATTTCTCGCCGCCTCTTACATTAGTTATCCATTACCGAACATGAACTATCTTTCCCCCTTAAGCTTCAATCTTATCCTTCTGATCTTATCAACTTATATCCTTGTCTTTCGTTTTAGTAGTGATAAACTTCAGAAATGGCGTTACTTTTCATGGGGATTTATTGGGTTTAATGGTCTTCTTTTTCCCCTTCATCTCTTGGTAGGTCTGAATTGGCTAGGACGTCGTAAGTCAACGAATTTCCCTCCCATAATTTCTATGGATCCAGCATATGTCTGGGTCCCTATTGTAAGTTATCTCTTTTTCTTTTTCTTGGGGCTGGGCATTCTGCTTTTGATTATACGGATAGAAAAGAGAAGAAGGAGGCGTAAATGGAACGAAAGACTAAGAGGCAAAAGAAGGTCAAACAACAGAACAGACAAATGAGAAAAATCCAGAAAAAGTATTCTTTGGTAGCTCACGTCCAATTGTGGCAGGAAAGACATTCAAAGATTGCTTCTTTTATGGATGGTGGTATAATATTATTATCTATTTTTGGTATCATGTATGTGTTGTTCGGGACGTCACTTATCCCGAAACCATATCAAGAACTGTCCTATGTCTTGCCAATTATTATGAATTTTGTCTTTTTGGTTCACACATTCTATCAAGGTATTTTTAGAGATGGTTTTAGCAATAAGGCTTCAGTACAAGGATTTTTAAAAGCTTTTCTATACATAAATGGACCTATTTTTTTCCTCCACTTACTTGTTGGGGTGAAAGGGAGAAATGTTAAAAAAATTCCTTCCCTATTATCGATCGATTATCGCTACATCTGGCTTCCAATTACTACCTATCTAATCTTTTTCATCATTCCAGCGATATTAATGTTCATTTTGAAATATAAGGACAAAAAGAGGAATAATCATGACAAAAGAAAATCTAACTAAGTTATTTTCATTTAAAACTCTCTATTTGGCTTTGCTAGTTTTTGTGATTCTTCATTTGGTGCTGTTAGTTTTTGGTCTATCCTTTACGCCAGTTTTGTGGAATAGTTGGTTTTTCATTCTTTGTTTGACCTTCCTAATCCATCCTTGGAGAATCTTTTATAGAACAAGAGATGCTAAATGGTATCACCTTATTTTTCAAGTATTTAGTGGATTGGTGACATTTTACCTTTGGTTTGCAGCATTCTTTGTTTTATCAGTTATCTCGGATCCAACCATTCCTATTAATATAGACTATCACATACAAGATAAAGAAATCATCATTGCTAGAGGTTTTTTGGCCCGTACTACTTATGAACATCATGAATTGATCAATCCCTTTATCATGAAGGCAGAAGTAAAATACAATGAAGATACATTTTAATAACTTAGAAAGCGAGTAAACCTATGTCCCGTGCCCAAGCAACTATTTTAACCAACATCTGTCTGATTGAAGACCTCGAAACCCAGCGCGTGGTGATGCAGTATCGTTCACCCGAAAACAATCGCTGGTCTGGCTATGCCTTTCCAGGAGGACATGTTGAGAATGGCGAGGCTTTTGCCGAGTCTGTCATTCGTGAGATTTATGAAGAAACAGGTCTAACGATTCAGAATCCACAACTAGTCGGCATTAAAAACTGGCCCTTAGATACAGGTGGGCGCTACATCGTCGTTTGCTATAAAGCGACAGAGTTTACTGGAAATCTCCAATCTTCAGAAGAAGGAGAAGTATGTTGGGTGCAAAAAGACCAGATTCCAAACTTGGATCTGGCCTATGATATGTTGCCTTTGATGGAAATGATGGAAGCACCTGACAAGTCTGAATTCTTCTATCGCCACCGCACAGAGAACGGCTGGGAAAAAGAAATTTTCTAGTCTTTTACTAAATAACCTAACTGATCCAAGGCCTCCTCGATATAGTGGAGGTCTTGTTGTGTCTCGGCTTCAACAAGGTGGTAATGGATGCCGTCTGTCAATTCAGAAAGGGGTCTAAAGTCTGAATTCTCGACTTGTTCCAGAAAGTGCTGGACATCTCGGCGGCAGGTGAGTTTGAGTAGGGTTTCAATTTCGCCATAAACGGGATGATCGATTAAGATATTTTGAACGCGTCCGCCATTGTCTACAATAGCTAGTAGTTCCTGACCGATTTCTTCCAGTTCATGTTTCACTTTAAAGAGTTTGTGCACGTAGGGGCTGGCATCATTTTCTTTGTAGATATAGCCACGATTGGTGGATAGGATAGGAGCTCCATCTGCTCGGAGAATAGCGATGTCCTGTACAATGACCTGACGCGTAACATGAAAGTGTTCAGCCAAGGTTTGACCATTGAGAGCTTTTGGCGCTTCTTTTAATAGTTTGAGAAGAGCTTGTTTGCGATCCTTTGTCATAGTTTTTCCTTTTAGCGACGTTTTCGAAGCACTTTATAGACAGCTAGTGCTAATGTATAGTCTACCATACTATGGACGATTGTGCCAAAACCAACTAGGACAAAGAGAACATAAAACATATTTTCAACATTTGTCCCTGAAGTAGCATAGAAGATGATACAAGCTATTACTTCAGCGATAGCATGAACAACACCCAAAACAAAGTTAAAAATCCAAGATGTCTTTGGTTTATCCAAGGTTTCAGGGAATTTCTTTAAGTACAAAGCCCCCAAAGTACCAAAAACAATGTGAGAGAAGGCACGAAGTACAATAACAGGGGGATAACCTGCCATTAGGAAGCCGAGACTAGAAGCAATAATCACAAAAGCAGCCATCAAAGGCGAAAGAAACATGGCGATAAAGATGGGGATATGACTTCCCAAGGTGTAAGAAGCCGGTGGGATAACGATTTTAAAAGGCATAATGATTGGAATCAAAATCGCTATTGCAGTGAGTAGGGCAGTCATAGTCATAAACTGCGTTTTTTTCCGTATATCCATAAGAACCTCCATTTATCTGTATATACACAAGTATAGTACAATAAATCACCAATCAAGTCAAGAAGCATTATTGATTTTTCAGGAAAATTTGGTTAAAATGTGGTAAAGAATAATAGGAAACGAGGAGAAAATGTGATGATACTTTTTGTTTACCTAATAGTGGTAATCGTGATGATGTCAAAACAGAAAAGTGAAGGGAAAGTAGTCTCAGGTTGGACTCGTTTCCTAGTTTATAGTTTATTAGTCCTTTCGCTACTCTCTCTATTAGCAAGTAGCTTGGCTGTTTCACTTTTTAGCCTTCCTTTATTAGGTTTTCTTTTGATGGCAGCAATACTAGAAATTGCCTATTTGGTCAGAATGGTGATTGCTTTTGGTTTGATTTTACTGTCACTAACTCTATACTTGGATAGTCAGAAAAGTCAGCAACCTATACGGCTTTCGCATCAATTCCTGCTCTTTGGATTTCACATTTTTTTGATTATTCTCATGCATTAAATATGAAAACTCCACTTTCATTACGAAAGTGGAGTTGTTTTATTTTTTCAAGGTTTGTAAACGTGGGACAATTGCTACTGTTAGAACTGCAGAGATGACAAGCTCAGCAATTGAGTTGGTTGAAATGACGGTTGCAAGGAGTTTTTGGATATTTCCATCGAAGACACTTCCAAAAAGGAAGAAGATTCCCCCAAGGACAAAGACGGTGTTGGTAAGGGAACCGAGGGCACCAGCTAGGATTAGCCCAGTTTTATTTTTCATCAGTTTATAGACCAAGTAAGGTGTCAGACCGATCAAAATGCGAGGGACAATAGCGATAATCGCAGAGTAAATGTTTCCGTTCGGTACGAATGGTGAGAAGAGGTAGCTGGTTGGAAGGATGGTAATCGTGTTTACCGTTAAGCTTAGCAGTCCCATCAAGAAACCAAGTGTAACACCAACTCGTGGGCCGTAAATGATACTAGCAATGATTACTGGAATATGAACGATAGTTGGTTTAATTGGAAATGGGAAAAGATTAAATAGGAGAGAGCTCAAAAAGTGGATAACGAGCATAACTGCAAAAAAGATAGCAATTGGGGCAATGTTAGAGCGTTTGTTCATCGAGGGTTTCCTTTATTCTTTCTAATATAGTATTCAGGTCAGCTAGGGCGCCTTTGCCGTGATCGCCACAGGCTAGTAGAGATTCTTTTGGAGAGATGATCTGATAACCATAGGTCTCTAATGTTTTTAGATTAGCCTGGGTTGCCGGATGGTCATACATCTTTGTATTCATGGCTGGCGCGACTAACTTTTTGACGTGGTCTGGCAGGGCAAGTGCTGTACTTGTCACCATGTTGTCCGCAAATCCATGGGCTAACTTTGCTATGGTATTAGCAGTAGCTGGGGCTACAATAAAAAGGTCAGTCCTTTTGCCTAGTTCGATATGATTGACTTGATCAGGAGCGGGTTCCTGCATGACATCAAGGTGGACAGGATTTTGAGAGAGGACCTGTAGTGTCAGCGGTTGGATAAACTCTCTCGCTGCCTCAGTCATTAAGACAGTGACCTGATGGCCCTGTTTCTTCAAGGAACTGACTAGATCAGCTGATTTATAGGAGGCAATGGAACCTGTCACTGCGATGAGAATATTTGCCATGGCTTTCCTTTCTAAAAATCGTATGCTTGAATTTTTTCAAGGAGGAGGTTTGCTATTTCCTCTTTGGTTTGAACGGTTTGGAGTTCCTCTTTCTCAACAAAGATTGCTTGATGCTGGTTTGCTGAAATTTGAGTCAGGTCATTTGCGATGATTAAGTCTGCTTGGTTCTTGATAAGACTTTTTCTAGCAATCTCAATGAGATAATCCTCAGAGACATCAACCAATAGTTTGAAACCAATCAGATGAATGGCAGGGTTCCATTCCTTGACTAGAGAGATGATTTTGGGTGTTTTTTTCAGGAATAAAACCTGCACCTCATCAGTTGATGAAATCTTAGTCTGATGATTCTGCTTGATTAAAAATTCTTCTAAATTAGAGCTAGCCTGTACCTCCTCAAGCCCCGTCATATAAACAGGAGTATAGTCGGACACAGCCATTGAGTGGATTAAGACCTGATATTCCTTAACAAGTTCTTGCATCACAACTAGAAGGTCGTTGGTATTATCAATTTCTCGAATGCTTAGGTTGGGATGAGCTTCTGGCTTCAGAGCTCGTCTTGTCGTTATCAAACAAACTTCATGCCCCGCAGCAAGCAAGGTTTCTGTGATGATTTTCCCCAAGCGACCTGTAGAATGGTTAGTAATAGAGCGGACACTATCGATAGCTTCACTGGTACCGCCCGATGTGACTAAAATTTTCATAGCACTATTGTACACAAAAATAAACAGTAAGTAAAATGAAAGCGATAAAATTTTGCTAAAACAAAGCTACACTATAGTTTATAACTATAAAGCCATATAAAATTTTTAAAAGAGCCCTAAAAATCTTGAAATTCAGGATATTTACGAACGTTTAGAGAGTTTATGGATGTTAAAAATCTTGTTTTGTGTTATAATGAATTATCATATTAGAGGCTAGAGGAGTTTTGAATGAAAACAGATATTGAAATCGCACAGAGTATTGAGTTGAAACCAATCGTTGATGTTGTAGAGAAACTGGGTATTTCTTACGATGATTTGGAATTGTATGGAAAGTACAAGGCTAAGCTCAGCTTTGATAAAATTCGTGCAGTTGAGAGCAATCCAGTTGGAAAATTGATCTTGGTTACTGCCATCAATCCAACACCAGCGGGTGAAGGAAAGTCAACCATTACCATTGGTCTTGCGGATGCCTTGAACAAGATTGGTAAGAAAACCATGATTGCTATCCGCGAACCGTCTCTTGGCCCAGTAATGGGGATTAAGGGTGGTGCTGCAGGTGGTGGTTATGCCCAAGTGTTGCCAATGGAGGACATCAACCTTCACTTTACCGGGGATATGCATGCCATTACAACTGCCAACAATGCTCTTTCTGCTTTAATTGACAATCACTTGCATCAAGGAAATGAGCTGGGAATTGACCAACGTCGAATCCTTTGGAAACGTGTGGTGGACTTGAACGACCGTGCCCTTCGTCATGTGACCGTTGGACTTGGTGGCCCTCTAAATGGTATTCCACGCGAGGATGGTTTCGATATTACCGTTGCTTCAGAAATCATGGCCATTCTTTGCTTGGCGACCGATATTGAAGATTTGAAACGTCGCTTGGCTAACATCGTTATTGGCTATCGTTACGATCGTACGCCAGTTACTGTTGGTGATTTGCAGGTTGAGGGAGCTTTAGCATTGATTTTGAAAGATGCTATTAAGCCAAACTTGGTTCAGACAATTTATGGTACACCTGCCTTTGTACACGGTGGTCCATTTGCCAATATTGCTCATGGATGTAACTCTGTTTTGGCAACAAGCACAGCCCTTCGCTTGGCTGATTATACAGTCACTGAAGCTGGTTTTGGTGCGGACCTTGGTGCTGAGAAATTCCTTGACATTAAGACACCAAACTTGCCAACATCTCCAGATGCTGTTGTCATCGTCGCAACCCTTCGTGCCCTTAAGATGAATGGTGGCGTAGCTAAGGACGCTCTTACAGAGGAAAATGTTGAGGCTGTTCGCGCAGGTTTTGCTAACTTGAAACGCCACGTTGAGAACATTCGTAAGTTCGGTATTCCAGCAGTTGTGGCTATTAACGAATTTATTTCTGATACAGAAGCTGAAATCGCAGCCTTGAAAGAACTTTGTGCCTCAATCGATGTTCCAGTAGAGTTGGCTAGTGTCTGGGCTGATGGCGCAGAAGGAGGCGTAGCGCTTGCTGAAACACTTGTCAAGACAATCGCTGAAAACCCAGCTAACTATACTCGTCTGTATGACAATGACCTTTCTGTTCAAGAAAAGATTGAAAAGATTGTCACTGAAATCTATCGTGGTAGCAAAGTGAACTTTGAGAAGAAAGCTCAAACGCAAATCGCTCAAATCGTTCAAAACGGATGGGATAAATTGCCAATCTGTATGGCTAAAACTCAGTACAGTTTCTCTGACAATCCAAATGCACTTGGAGCACCAGAAAACTTTGAAATCACAATTCGTGAATTGGTACCAAAATTGGGTGCAGGCTTCATCGTTGCCCTAACTGGTGATGTCATGACCATGCCAGGTCTTCCAAAACGACCAGCCGCTCTTAATATGGATGTTGAAAGTGATGGAACGGTCCTAGGCTTGTTCTAGTAAATTGCAATTGATTTCAAATGAGTTTGGAAAAGCTATCCAAGCTCATTTTCTTGTCTAGATATGAGGCGTTGTCGTCAGCTGATAATAGAGTTACTTTCTAGACGCAATCAGTCTAGCTAAAGATATTTTCCCTAATTTCTGATATAATAGAAACATTGACTTCAAGAGTAAGGAAGAGAAAATGAACGCTTTATTGAATGGAATGAATGACCGTCAGGCTGAGGCGGTGCAAACGACAGAAGGGCCCTTGTTAATCATGGCGGGGGCTGGTTCTGGGAAGACCCGAGTTTTGACCCACCGTATTGCTTATTTGATTGATGAAAAGATGGTCAATCCTTGGAATATCTTGGCCATTACCTTTACCAACAAGGCTGCGCGTGAGATGAAAGAGCGTGCTTATGGTCTTAATACAGCTACTCAGGACTGTCTGATTGCGACCTTTCACTCAATGTGTGTTCGTATCCTGCGTCGCGATGCGGATCATATTGGCTACAATCGGAACTTCACTATTGTAGATCCAGGAGAGCAACGAACTCTCATGAAGCGCATTCTCAAGCAATTAAACTTAGATCCTAAAAAATGGAATGAACGGACTATTTTGGGAACCATTTCCAATGCTAAGAATGACCTAATTGATGATGTGGCTTATGCTGCTCAAGCTGGTGATATGTATACGCAAATCGTGGCCCAGTGTTATACGGCCTATCAAAAGGAGCTTCGTCAGTCTGAATCCGTTGACTTTGATGATTTGATCATGTTGACTTTGCGTCTCTTTGATCAGAATTCTGATGTTTTGACCTACTACCAGCAGAAGTTCCAATACATCCATGTTGATGAATACCAAGATACCAACCATGCCCAGTACCAATTGGTCAAACTCTTGGCTTCACGCTTTAAAAACATCTGCGTGGTCGGTGATGCGGACCAGTCTATCTACGGTTGGCGTGGGGCTGATATGCAGAATATCTTGGATTTTGAGAAAGATTATCCTAACGCCAAGGTTGTTTTGTTAGAGGAGAATTATCGTTCAACAAAAACCATTCTCCAAGCCGCCAATGACGTCATCAAAAACAATAAAAATCGTCGTCCTAAGAATCTCTGGACTCAGAATGCGGATGGGGAGCAGATTATTTACTATCGTGCAAATGACGAACAAGATGAGGCTGTTTTTGTAGCCAAAACCATTGATGAACTTGGTCGTAGCCAAAACTTTCTTCACAAAGACTTTGCAGTGCTTTACCGTACTAACGCTCAATCCCGTACCATTGAGGAAGCCCTGCTCAAGTCCAATATTCCTTATACTATGGTTGGTGGGACCAAGTTCTACAGCCGTAAGGAAATTCGTGACATTATCGCCTATCTCAACCTCATTGCTAATCTGAGTGATAATATCAGTTTTGAGCGCATTATCAACGAACCAAAACGTGGAATTGGACCAGGAACCGTTGAGAAAATCCGTGATTTTGCGAATTTGCAAGAGATGTCTATGCTAGATGCCTCAGCAAATATCATGTTGTCTGGCATCAAAGGGAAAGCAGCCCAGTCGATTTGGGATTTTGCTAATATGATTTTGGATTTGCGGGAGCAACTGGACCAATTAAGCATTACAGAGTTGGTTGAAGCAGTTCTTGAAAAAACAGGTTACGTCGATATTCTTAATGCCCAAGCAACTCTAGAAAGCAAGGCTCGGGTAGAAAATATCGAAGAGTTCCTATCAGTTACTAAGAATTTTGACGACAATCCTGATAGTCAAGAAGAGGAAACTGGCTTGGATAAACTCAGTCGTTTCTTGAATGACTTGGCTTTGATTACAGACACAGATTCAGGCAGTCAGGAGACATCTGAAGTAACCTTGATGACCTTGCATGCTGCTAAAGGGCTTGAGTTTCCAGTTGTCTTTATCATTGGGATGGAGGAAAATGTCTTTCCTCTTAGTCGAGCAGCTGAGGATCCTGATGAACTGGAAGAAGAACGCCGTTTGGCCTATGTAGGTATCACACGCGCTGAGAAAATCCTCTATTTGACCAATGCCAACTCTCGCTTGCTTTTCGGTCGTACCAACTATAACCGTCCAACTCGTTTTATCAATGAAATTAGTTCGGACTTGCTCGAGTATCAAGGTTTGGGTCGTCCTGCTAACACCAGTTTCAAGGCTTCGTATAGCAGTGGTGGGATTGCTTTCGGTCAAGGCATGAGCCTAGCTCAAGCGCTTCAAGAACAGAAACGAAATGCCGCACCAAGCTCTATCCAGTCAAGTAGTCTCCCATTTGGACAGTTTGCAGCTGGAAATAAAAAAGATTCAAGCGATACCAACTGGTCTATTGGGGATATTGCTCTCCACAAGAAGTGGGGAGAGGGAACTGTTCTGGAAGTCTCTGGTAGCGGTGATACGCAGGAGTTGAAAATCAATTTCCCAGAAGTCGGTCTGAAAAAACTCCTAGCCAGCGTTGCCCCAATTGAGAAAAAAATCTAATTTTTCATCCTTCTCACGAATAATAAAGTGAGGAGGATTTTTATGTACAGTATTTCATTCCAAGAAGATTCACTCTTGCCTAGAGAAAGACTAGTTAAAGAAGGAGTAGAGGCGCTGAGCAATCAAGAATTACTAGCTATTTTGCTCAGAACGGGAACGCGTCAGGCAAATGTCTTTGAAATTGCCCAAAAAGTCTTGAATAATCTTAACAGTCTAACTGATTTAAAGAAAATGACCCTGCAGGAATTGCAGAGTCTGTCTGGTATTGGACGGATTAAGGCCATTGAATTACAAGCGGTGATTGAACTGGGACATCGCATTCACAAGCACGAAACCCTTGAGATGGAAAGTATTCTCAGTAGTCAAAAGCTAGCCAAGAAAATGCAACAGGAACTTGGTGATAAAAAACAAGAGCACCTAGTGGCACTCTATCTCAATACTCAAAATCAAATCATTCATCAGCAGACCATTTTTATCGGCTCTGCGACACGTAGCATTGCTGAACCAAGGGAAATCCTTCACTATGCCCTCAAGCATCTGGCTACCTCTGTGATTCTCGTTCACAATCATCCATCTGGTGCTGTATCTCCTAGTCGAAACGACGACCATGTCACTAAGCTAGTCAAGGAAGCTTGCGAACTGATGGGAATTGTTTTCTTGGACCATTTGATTGTATCGCACTCGGATTACTTTAGTTACCGTGAAAAGACAGATTTGATTTAAGATTACACATGATCTTACTCAATCACTTCTAAAACATAGGAATCTACTTCTGTCATATTGATAACAGGAAGAGGTTTTATCGTGGGCACAAGTAAATTTTCTTGAACGATAAAGTTGACAATCGCATTGAAATCTTCGATTTTATAATATCTTTTTTTATGAATGAGAATATCTCTGTAAAAGTAAAGACTTGAATGAAATTTACTTTTTAGTTTGGCATCTGCCTTTTTACAAAATCGTTTTGCCTTTTTAGACATTTCTTTCAGCTGTTTTTCTTTTTCTTTTTGAGATAGTTTATCGAAATTCTCTTTATTCTTAGAAAAAGATTGGTAACTTTCCGCTGTTAAAAGTCTATAGAGATTAGAAAGATGAAAGCAAACTGTTATTTCTTTTTCATTATTTGATAAGAAAAGATTAGCTTCCTTTTCCTTATAAGATATGAAAACATTAGCTTCTATATCTCTCAAAATCTCATGAGTAGAAGGTATTTTAATTTCATTCATGTTTTAATAACCTATTTATAAGTCCTAGAGTTCGTTAACAACATAGTCAAACAATGTTTTATCCTTGGGACGATTTTCAAAGAGAAATTCAGGATGCCATTGAACACCAAGATAAGGAAAGCCGTCCGTAGTTGTCACAGCCTCAATGATTCCATCTTTAGGATCATGTGCTACAACCTTAAGATTTGAGGCTAGATCTTTAATGCTCTGGTGGTGGAAGGAGTTGATGTGAGAGATTTCTCCATAGATTTCTCGGAGAATGGTATCAGGTTCCGTTACGAGGCGTTGGGTCGTGTATTCGGCTGAACAGTCCTGCCAATGATCCTCAATATCTTGGTGAAGCGTGCCCCCCATGGCGACATTGAAAAGTTGAGTACCCCGACAAACAGAGAAAATTGGCTTCTTTTGCTTAATCGCTTCTTTAATAAGTGCTAGTTCAAAAATATCTCTTTGAAGGTGGTAGTCATCACTATCAATAGCCTTTGGTTCACCATAGTATTTTGGATCAACATTTTGCCCACCCGTTAGGATGAGCTTATCAATGATACTGATGTAATAGGCAGCCATTTCTTGATCACCAATCGGTAGGATGATTGGAATTCCGCCAGCGTCCTTGACTCCTTCAACAAAGCCCTTTGCTGCATAGCTCATCATGATGTCATCATCTGGATGAGCTTTTTCATTTCCTGTAATCCCAATAACTGGTTTTTTCATACATGCTTTCGCTTTCTAATCCTCTTTACGCATAAAATAGAGGAGGGTTTGGAGTTCGCTTGTCAAATCGACATACTGAACAACCACATCTTTTGGAAGGTGAAGGTGAACAGGGGAAAAGCTGAGAATACCTTTTATACCAGCATCAACCAAAAGATTGGCAACTTCTTGTGATTTAACACTTGGAACTGTTAGGATAGCAGTTTTGACATCTGCTTCTTTGATTTTTTCTTTAATCTGAGAGATACCATAGATTGGAATCCCATCAGGTGTCTGGCTTCCAACTTCTGGATGGTCATCTAGGTCAAAGGCCATGATAATTTTCATCTTGTTACGCTCATGGAAGCGGTAGTGGAGAAGGGCATGGCCCATATTTCCGATTCCAACCAACATAACATTTGTAATTGAGTTATCATTTAGGAGATCAGCAAAAAAATTCATCAATTTTTTGACATCGTAACCAAAACCTCGACGACCTAGTTCACCAAAATAGGAAAAATCCCGACGAACGGTCGCAGAATCGATACCGATAGCCTCTGCAATTTGTTTGGAGTTGGCACGTTCGATTTTTTCTGCATGAAATCTCTTGAAAATTCGATAATAAAGAGAGAGTCTTTTTGCTGTTGCTTTTGGAATAGCAGACTGTTTATCTTTCACAAAATCACAACCTTTCTATTCTTCTATTTTATAGAAACATTGTGAAAAAATCAACAAAAACAAGAAAAAACTAAGAAATTTCTTAGTTTTTATCTGAAAAATGAGCTTGTGATAGAAAACGGTAGAGATCGCCAACCAATCCTTGATAAATCACCTTATCATTCAGCGTTAAGGAGCTGATTAGGAGAGTATCAGGTAGGGTCACACAGCCTGATAGAGATAACATGAGCTCTTCGTAATCCTTATATTCAAGTGTACGTTCTACGTGATAGTTATCTTGATAGGTAAGTCGATACATAGTCAATTATCTTTCTTCTTTAGTGAAGATACCGCGTTCTACTAAACTGTCCATGAGGAAGTAGAATTTTTCCTGATGAATGTGGTGGTCTTCTGATTTAAAGATATTGACCAAACGAAGGCCAGACTTGTCAGTAATGTTGAGTTTAGCACCTGTAAGGTCTTTGTTGATGATGATTTTTAGCTTGAAACCTTCACCACTGTTGGGTACTTTCTCAAGCAAACGAGTCAGTTCGAAGTTTCCAACTTTTGTTTCAAAGAAAGTATTATCTTTCAGTGTGAACTTTTTAACAGTTGGACTAAGTGTATAGTCGTAGCGGCAGTTTTGTAGTTTAATGGTTTTTTCGAATGCCATTAGTTTAATCTCCAATAATTTTTTTTAAGGTTTGTGCGAGTTGTTTCAGTTCTTCCTCAGTGTTAAGAGGAGAAAGACTGATACGGACAGATTCTGTTAAACGATGCGAATCAGACCCATAAAATGCTTCAAGCACATGACTGGTTTGCACAATACCAGCAGTACAAGCCGAACCGGTAGAAATTGAAATTCCTTCAAGATCTAACCGAAGTAAAAGTAAATCATTTTTCTGACCAGGAAAACCGATATTAAAAACATAAGGCAGTTGGTCTTGACTTTCATTGAGATAGTAGTCTAAATCGGAAATCTCTTTTAGAAAAACAGATTTAAGTGCGCTTAGTTTTTGGTAATGCTCAACTTGGTCATTCAAATCCTCTTTGAGAGCAGAGACCATACCTACAATGGCAGCGAGGTTTTCTGTTCCAGCCCGTTTCTTTTGTTCTTGGTCTCCACCGTGAAGGTAGGAATCAAAATCCGCGGAAGAAGCATAAAGAAATCCGACTCCTTTTGGTCCATGGAATTTGTGGGCAGAAGCGCTGAGGAAATCAATTCCTAACTCCTCTGGATGGATAGGAATTTTCCCAATAGCTTGAACAGCATCTACATGATATGCAGCAGGATGATCTTTTAAAATACGTCCAATCTCAGCGATAGGTAAGAGACTTCCTGTTTCATTATTAGCATACATGGTGGAAACGAGAATGGTATCGTCACGTAAGGCTTTTTGAATTTGCTGGGCAGTTATCTCTTGATTTACTGGTTGGATGATAGTTGCTTCAAAACCAAAATGTTGCACCAGATAATCGATAGTTTCAAGTACAGAATGGTGTTCAATAGCTGTCGTGATGATATGTCTTCCACGATTTTGATGACGGAGACAATAGCCGATAATGGCTGTATTGTTACTTTCTGTACCGCCAGACGTGAAAAAGATATGTTGAGGTTTGGTTCCTAGCAAGTGGGCTAAGTCCTGACGAGCCTCTCGCAAGAGTTTGCCAGCCTGCCGACCATGACTATGAATACTAGAAGGATTACCATGAGTTTCTTGCATGACCTTGGTCATTTCAGAAATAGCTACTGCTGACATAGGAGTCGTAGCAGCATTGTCCAAATAAATCAAAGAATCACCTTATTTCTTTTTGTTGTAAGCAAAGAGTGGGCTGACTGGTTTTCTTTCATGGATGCGGACGATAGCATCACCAATTAATTCGCTAGCAGTAATGTAGCATACATTTTCTGGAGTTCTTTCTTTGGTTGCTACGGAGTCTGTCACAAGGATTTCTTTGATGTTTGTAGCGTCAAGAAGGTCTGCTGCACCTTCAACAAATAAACCGTGACTAGAAACTGCATAAATCTCAGTTGCACCTTCACGTTCAACGATTTTGGCTGCTTCAGAGAAAGTACGACCAGTATTTAGGATATCGTCAATCAAGATAGCCTTCTTGCCTTCAACATCCCCAATGATATAGCCTTCGTTACGATCAGAATCGTCTTGGGCGTAGTCAATGATAGCAATAGGAGCATCAAGGTATTCAGCCAAACTACGTGCACGTTTAACACCAGAGTTCTTTGGACTGACAACAACAACATCAGAACCAAGAAGTCCTTTATCACAGTAGTGCTTAGCAAATAGAGGAACAGTATAAAGATTGTCTACAGGAATATCAAAGAAACCTTGGACCTGAACAGCGTGGAGGTCAAGCGTTAGAACACGGCTTACACCAGCTTTGACAAGCATATTTGCAACTAGTTTTGCAGTGAGGGGTTCGCGAGAAGAAGCGATACGATCCTGACGCGCATAACCAAAGTAAGGGAGGACAACGTTGATACTATGAGCACTTGCACGTACACAAGCGTCAACCATGATCAACAACTCCATCAAGTGGTTGCTAACAGGGTAGCTGGTTGACTGGATGATGTAGACATCGTAACCACGGACACTTTCTTCAATGTTGACCTGGATTTCGCCGTCAGAAAATTGACGAGAGGATAATTTCCCAAGAGGTACACCAACTGTATCCGCAATCTTTTGAGCGATTTCATGGTTAGAGTTTAGGGTGAAAAGTTTCATGTTGTTTCTATCTGACATTATAGACCGTCCTCTGTAAACTTTATGAATCTTCTTTGAGAAAGTTTTGTTTTTCAAAGCCAGATTCTTTTATTTTTATCTTTTCTATTTTACCAAAAAATAGAGATTATTTCAGCTTTTTTTCATGCTTTTAATAAAACGAATTAATTTTGAAGGAGCTTTCTGATAAGTAATCTGATTTTCATCTAAAAATCTCTTAAAATCAGCTTTCCCTTTTTCATGGTCGGTGACTTCAAGCTCGAGTTCATAGTCCGTCTGGTCAAAGTAGTGACTTTCATCTAAGGCCATTAAGCCAATTTCAGTTTTCATTTCATAACGTAGAGTGGAAAGACAGCCTAGAACAAACCAGTCATGGCTTTCGATGCCAATCTTAGAGAGCTTCTCTAGAACGAGACCCTGAGGTAGTTTTTGTTTTTCTAGGTATGATTCAGCTTCTGGAAGAGTTAGTTTCTGATTGTATTCCATATTTCCTACAGTTTGAGGCACTTTCAAGGTCAATTCCGCCCAATCTGAAAAGGTGCGAATGCGCATGGCAACCTTCTTTTCACGCAATTGGAAATCTGGTGTGTCAATGTAGTAGTTCTTCTGAAGAACGGGTTGGATATGGGAAAACTGTTTTTTTAGATGATCATATTCCTCTTTTTTCAGAAGTGTTTTCAATTCTATTTCTAAATGTTTCATTTTTTCAACCTTTTCTATATCTTTGAAAGCGATTTATGGTATAATGGACAATGTATTTATTGTATACGAATGTACTGAAAAAATCAAAGATTTTCGACAGAGCAATCAAACATTACAAGGGAGAAAGTATGACCATAGAATGGGAAGAATTTTTAGATCCTTACATTCAAGCTGTTGGTGAATTGAAGATCAAACTTCGGGGAATTCGCAAACAGTATCGTAAGCAAAACAAGCATTCTCCGATTGAGTTTGTAACGGGTCGTGTTAAACCGATTGAAAGTATTAAAGAAAAGATGGCTCGTCGAGGAATTACATATGCAAGTCTGGAACATGATCTGCAAGACATTGCTGGTTTACGTGTCATGGTTCAGTTTGTTGATGACGTTAAAGAGGTAGTTGAGATTCTACGTAAACGCCAAGATATGAGAGTCGTTCAGGAACGAGACTATATCACTCATCGTAAGGCTTCAGGCTATCGTTCTTATCACGTGGTTGTCGAGTACACGGTTGATACGATCAACGGGGCTAAGACGATTTTGGCGGAAATTCAAATACGGACTTTAGCCATGAATTTCTGGGCTACGATTGAACACTCGCTCAATTATAAATATCAGGGAGATTTTCCAGAAGAAATCAGGAAAAGGCTGGAAATCACAGCGAAAATAGCCTATCAACTGGATGAAGAAATGGGTAAGATTCGTGATGATATCCAGGAAGCGCAGGCTCTCTTTGATCCATTGAGCAGAAAATTAAACGATGGTGTAGGAAATAGTGACGATACAGATGAAGAATACAGGTAAACGAGTTGACCTCATAGCAAATAGAAAGCCACAGAGTCAGAAAGTTTTACATAAACTGAGGGAAAAACTCAAAAAACAGCATTTTATAATTAATGATACAAATCCCGATATCGTTATTTCGATTGGTGGTGATGGGATGCTTTTGTCTGCTTTTCATAAGTACGAGAACCAGTTAGACAAGGTTCGATTTGTAGGTGTACATACAGGACACTTGGGATTTTACACAGATTATCGTGATTTTGAGCTGGATCAATTGGTGACCAATCTTTTACTAGATACTGGTGCCAAAGTTTCTTATCCGGTCTTGAATGTTAAGGTAACGCTTGAAAATGGAGAGGTGAAAATCTTCCGTGCTTTAAATGAAGCCAGCATCCGTCGATCAGACCGCACCATGGTTGCGGATATCATCATTAACCATGTTCCGTTCGAGCGATTTCGTGGAGATGGAGTGACTGTTTCAACGCCGACGGGAAGTACTGCCTACAACAAATCCTTGGGTGGAGCTGTTTTGCATCCGACCATTGAAGCCTTACAGTTGACGGAAATAGCGAGTCTTAACAACCGAGTCTATCGCACTTTGGGTTCATCAATCATTATTCCCAAAAAAGATAAGATTGAGCTCTTGCCGACACGCAATGATTACCACACGATATCAGTCGATAACAGCGTCTATTCCTTCCGTAATATCGAACGGATTGAGTATCAAATCGACCATCACAAGATTCACTTCGTAGCGACTCCAAGCCACACTAGTTTCTGGAATCGTGTTAAAGATGCCTTCATCGGCGAGGTGGATGAATGAGGTTCGAATTTATCGCAGATGACCACGTCAAAGTCAAAACTTTCCTCAAGAAACATGAGGTTTCCAAGGGACTTTTGGCTAAGATTAAGTTTCGAGGCGGGGCTATACGGGTCAATGGCCAAGCTCAAAATGCGACCTATCTCTTAGATATTGGAGATAGAGTAACTATTGACATTCCTGCAGAGGAAGGGTTTGAGAGCCTTGAAGCTATTGATCGACCACTCGATATTTTATATGAGGATGACCATTTTCTGGTTTTGAATAAGCCTTATGGAGTAGCTTCCATCCCCAGTGTCAATCATTCCAATACCATTGCCAATTTTATCAAGGGCTACTATGTCAAGCAAAACTATGAAAATCAGCAAGTTCACATCGTGACTAGGCTTGATAGAGATACTTCTGGTTTGATGCTCTTTGCCAAGCACGGCTACGCTCATGCACGTTTAGACAAGCAACTGCAACGAAAGTCTATCGAAAAACGTTACTTTGCTTTGGTTAAAGGAGCTGGTGTCTTGGAGCCTGAAGGGGAGATTATCGCCCCGATTGCGCGTGATGTGGACTCCATTATCACGAGACGGGTTGCCAAAGGTGGGAAATACGCCCATACATCTTATAAAGTTATAGCGTCTTATGGAAATATTCACCTAGTCGATATTCGTCTGCATACTGGACGAACTCATCAGATACGAGTGCATTTTTCTCATATCGGTTTTCCTTTGTTGGGAGACGATCTCTATGGAGGCAGCCTAGACGACGGTATTCAGCGCCAGGCCTTGCATTGCCATTATTTATCTTTTTATCATCCTTTTCTAGAGCAAGATTTGCAACTAGAAAGCCCCTTACCGGATGATTTCAGCAATCTTATTACTCAGTTATCAACTAATACTCTTTAAAATCTATTTGGAGTATAATTTATTTTCTTAAAGGAGAAAACTCATGGAAGTTTTTGAAAGTCTCAAAGCCAACCTGGTTGGCAAAAATGCTCGTATCGTTCTCCCTGAAGGGGAAGAGCCACGTATTCTTCAAGCGACAAAACGCTTGGTAAAAGAAACAGAAGTGATTCCTGTTTTGCTTGGAAACCCTGAAAAAATTAAAATTTATCTCGAAATCGAGGGGATCATGGATGGTTATGAAGTGATTGATCCCCAACACTATCCTCAATTCGAAGAAATGGTTGCTGCCTTAGTAGAGCGTCGTAAGGGCAAAATGACTGAAGAAGAAGCGCGCAAAGTTTTGGTTGAAGATGTCAACTACTTTGGTGTGATGCTAGTCTACTTGGGCTTGGTTGACGGTATGGTATCTGGTGCGATTCACTCAACTGCCTCAACAGTTCGCCCAGCCCTTCAAATTATCAAAACTCGTCCAAATGTAACTCGTACTTCAGGTGCCTTCCTCATGGTACGTGGTACGGAACGTTACCTATTTGGTGACTGTGCCATTAACATCAATCCAGATGCAGAAGCCTTGGCTGAAATTGCCATCAACTCAGCAATTACAGCTAAGATGTTTGGTATTGAACCTAAAATTGCTATGCTAAGCTATTCTACTAAAGGTTCAGGATTTGGTGAAAGTGTTGATAAGGTAGTGGAAGCTACAAAAATTGCTCACGACTTGCGCCCTGACCTTGAGATTGATGGTGAATTGCAATTTGACGCTGCCTTTGTTCCTGAAACTGCAGCTCTTAAAGCTCCAGGAAGTAATGTAGCTGGTCAAGCAAATGTCTTTGTCTTCCCAGGTATCGAAGCAGGAAATATTGGGTACAAGATGGCAGAACGTCTCGGTGGTTTTGCGGCTGTCGGACCTGTTTTGCAAGGATTGAACAAACCAGTTAACGACCTTTCTCGTGGATGTAATGCAGATGATGTGTACAAGTTGACCCTTATCACAGCAGCTCAAGCAGTTCATCAATAAGATTTAGTCCTCTTTCCCATGGGAAGAGGCTTTTTAGTACTGAGAAAAGGACAGTTAGAAGCTTCTATGTTATACTAGATATATGTTAGATTTGAAAGAATACGGTATCGTCATGTGGCCGGAGGAGAAGATTATTTCTTTTCGTGAAAAACTCCTCAACTGGTATGATGAAAACAAGCGAGATTTGCCTTGGCGGAGAAGTAAAAATCCTTATCATATCTGGGTATCTGAAATCATGCTTCAGCAGACCAGAGTGGATACAGTTATTCCATACTACGAACGATTCTTGGACTGGTTTCCAACTGTTGAAAGTCTGGCCAATGCCCCTGAAGAGCGTCTGCTGAAGGCTTGGGAGGGGTTGGGCTATTATTCCCGCGTACGCAATATGCAGGCTGCAGCCCAGCAGATTATGGCTGACTTTGGGGGTCAATTTCCAAACACCTATGAAGGAATTTCTAGTTTAAAAGGGATTGGCCCTTACACTGCGGGAGCTATTTCCAGTATCGCTTTTAATTTGCCTGAGCCAGCGGTTGATGGCAATGTCATGCGGGTTTTGGCACGCTTGTTTGAGGTTAATCATGATATCGGAGTTCCCAGCAATCGAAAGATTTTCCAAGCTATGATGGAAATCTTGATTGACCCGAAACGGCCAGGAGACTTTAATCAAGCTCTGATGGATTTAGGCTCTGACATAGAGGCACCAGTTAACCCTCGACCAGAAGAAAGCCCTGTTAAGGATTTTAGCGCAGCCTATCAGAATGGGACCATGGGTCGTTATCCGATTAAAGAACCCAAGAAAAAGCCCCTACCAATTTATCTCAAGGCTTTGGTTGTACGCAATGACCAAGGACAATTTTTACTAGAGAAAAATGAAAGCGAGAAACTGCTAGCTGGTTTTTGGCATTTCCCATTGATTGAAGTTGATGATTTTTCAAGTGATGACAATCAACTAGATCTCTTTTCACAAGTCACAGAGGAAAGCAGAGTATTTGGGCCAAGTCCTCAAGAAAACTTTGAGCAAGATTATGATTTAGAAGTGAATTGGTCCCAGCAAGTATTTGACCAGGTCAAGCATGTATTTAGTCATCGGAAATGGCATATTCAAATCATCGCTGGTCAAGTGACGGAAACAAAACAGTTTTCGGACAGAGAAATTCGCTGGGTTTCTCCTCAGGAGTTTTCTGATTATCCACTTGCGAAACCTCAACAAAAAATTTGGCAGGCTTATAAAACAAATCTTGAAGATGAAGGCCTACAGTAGCCATTTGTGCCTTCTTTACATTTTTTTGTTATAATAGATAAAGAAAAGGTGATAAAATGAAAAAAATATTAATTGTAGATGATGAGAAACCAATCTCAGATATTATTAAGTTTAATATGGCCAAGGAAGGTTATGAAGTCGTTACAGCTTTCAATGGTCGTGAGGCAATCGAGCTATTTGAAGCAGAGCAACCAGATATTATTATCCTCGACTTGATGCTACCTGAAATTGATGGTTTAGAAGTTGCTAAAGCTATTCGTAAGACTAGTAGCGTGCCGATTATCATGCTATCAGCTAAGGATAGCGAGTTTGACAAGGTTATTGGTTTAGAGTTAGGTGCAGATGATTATGTTACAAAGCCTTTCTCAAACCGTGAGTTGCAGGCTCGTGTCAAGGCTCTGCTTCGTCGTACCGACCTAGTTTCTGTGGATAGCCAAGAGTCTGATGAGAAGAAGACGCAGCCTTTACAAATTGGTGATTTGGAAATTGTCCCAGATGCTTACGTGGCAAAGAAATATGGTGAGGAATTAGATTTGACCCACCGTGAGTTTGAACTCTTGTATCACTTGGCATCTCATATTGGACAAGTGATTACGCGTGAACACTTGCTTGAGACTGTATGGGGTTATGACTATTTTGGTGATGTTCGTACTGTGGACGTGACCATTAGACGCTTGCGTGAGAAAATAGAAGACACTCCAAGTCGTCCAGAGTACATTCTCACACGTCGTGGTGTTGGATACTATATGAGAAATAATGATTGAAGATATTAGACAAACTATTCTGACCAGCGATTTTATCTTTATTCTGATTTTACTTGGTTTTATCTTGGTGGTGACCTTGCTCTTACTGGAAAATCGTCGGGATAATATCCGTCTGAAAGAGATAAATCAAAAGGTTAAGGACTTGATTGCAGGTGATTATTCTCAAGTTTTGGACTTGCAAGGAAGTACAGAAATCACCAATATCACCAATAATCTGAACGATTTGTCAGAAGTTATTCGTTTGACCCAAGAAAATCTGGAACAAGAGAGTAAACGATTGAACAGTATTCTTTCTTACATGACAGATGGCGTTCTTGCGACCAATCGTCGTGGCCAGATTACTATGATCAACGATATGGCCAAGAAACAGCTCGGTGTGCAGAAAGAAGATGTTCTGAATAAAAGCATCCTTGAATTGCTTAAGATAGAAGATGAGTATGAGCTGCGTGATCTAATTACACAGATTCCTGAGTTGACGATTGACTCCCAGGATGTGAATGGGGAATACCTGAGCCTTCGTGTACGTTTTGCTCTGGTTCGTCGTGAGTCAGGTTTCATCTCTGGTTTGGTTGCCGTTTTACATGATACGACCGAGCAGGAGAAGGAAGAGCGTGAGCGAAGACTCTTTGTTTCGAACGTGAGTCACGAGTTGCGAACTCCTTTGACCAGTGTTAAATCTTATCTTGAAGCCTTGGACGAGGGAGCTCTGTATGATCCTGTTGCTCCTGATTTTATCAAGGTTTCACTCGATGAAACCAACCGTATGATGCGGATGGTGACAGATCTCTTGCATCTCTCTCGTATTGATAATGCGACCACTCAGTTAGATGTGGAATTGATTAATTTTACAGCATTCATCACCTTTATTCTCAACCGCTTTGATAAGATGAGAAGCCAGGATGACGAGAAAAAATATGAGCTTGTCAGAGATTACCCTATTAATTCAGTTTGGATCGAGATTGATACCGATAAGATGACTCAGGTGATTGATAATATTCTTAACAATGCCATCAAGTACTCACCAGATGGTGGCAAAATTACTGTCAGCATGAAGACCACAGATGACCAGATGATTTTATCCATCAAAGACCAAGGTCTAGGTATTCCAAAGCAAGATTTGCCGAAGATTTTTGACCGCTTTTACCGTGTAGATCGTGCAAGAAGCCGGGCTCAAGGTGGAACTGGTCTAGGTCTAGCCATCGCAAAAGAAATCATCAAACAACACAATGGCTTTATATGGGCCAAAAGTGAATACGGTAAGGGATCGACCTTTACCATAGTGCTCCCTTATGATAAGGATGCCGTAAAAGAAGAAATATGGGAGGACGAAATAGAAGACTAGAATGAGTGAAATAGGCTTTAAATACAGTATTTTAGCATCAGGTTCCAGTGGAAATTCCTTTTATCTGGAAACCCCAAAAAAGAAGATCCTAGTGGATGCAGGCCTGTCTGGTAAGAAGATTACCAGCCTGCTAGCTGAAATCAATCGCAAACCAGAAGATCTGGATGCGATTTTGATTACGCATGAGCACTCAGACCATATCCATGGAGTCGGTGTCTTGGCTCGTAAATATGGCATGGATCTTTACGCCAATGAAAAGACCTGGCAGGCTATGGAAAATAGTAAGTACCTCGGCAAGGTGGACTCTTCGCAGAAGCATATCTTTGAAATGGGCAAAACCAAAACCTTTGGCGATATCGACATTGAGAGTTTTGGTGTCAGCCATGATGCAGTAGCACCCCAGTTTTACCGATTTATGAAAGACGACAAGAGCTTCGTCATGTTGACCGATACAGGTTATGTCAGTGACCGTATGGCTGGGATTGTCGAAAATGCTGACGGTTATCTCATCGAGTCCAACCACGACGTAGAAATCTTGCGAGCAGGATCTTATGCTTGGCGACTCAAACAACGAATCCTATCGGATCTCGGTCACCTTTCTAACGAAGACGGTGCTGAGGCCATGATTCGTGCAATGGGAAATCGAACAAAGAAAATCTATCTTGGGCATTTGTCTAAAGAGAACAATATCAAAGAACTGGCTCATATGACTATGGTCAACCAGCTAGCCCAAGCGGATCTGGGAGTCGGAGTAGACTTTAAAGTTTACGATACCTCACCAGATACTGCAACACCATTGACAGATATATAAAAAAGAAGGCGAGTGCCTTCTTTTGTTGTTTTTTTACAATCCAGCAAAGTCCTTGATTTCTTGTGCGGACATGGAAGAGTCGCAACGGACATTGATTTGTCCATCTGCAATGTGAACAAATCCTGGTACGGTTGGAATTCCATAACGTGAGCGGAATTCTTGCAATTCATTGAGTTGGCTTGGTTCTTCACTGTTGATGAAGTAGATGTGAGCTTTAGTTTCAGCTACGACACCTGCCAAGGTACCAGCAAATTTACGGCAGTAAGGGCAAGTTTTGCGACCGATAAAGAAGGTTGCAGTTTCTTTCTTATCAAGAGCTTCTTGCGCACGCGCAACTGTAGTGACTTCAAGGTCTTTAATGTTTTCTAAAAATTGTTCCATGAGATTACCTCGCTTTCATTGATAAGTCTAGTATGCCATAAAGTTTCTAAAAATGCTTAGATTTGATACGAAAAAAAGATGAGATTGGTTGGTCTCATCTTTTATAATTTCTTATTTAACAAACGCATTGATTTCTGCTTCGATGTTGGCAATCTTAGCTTGTGAATCTTCGTTGCTTTCACCCACAACGGCAATGTAGAACTTGATTTTTGGTTCTGTACCTGAAGGGCGAACTGCAATCCATGAACCGTCAGCAAGTGTATATTTCAACACATCACTTGGAGGAGTTGTCAAGTTTGTAACAGTACCATCAGCAGCAGTAGCAGTTTGAGCCTTGAAGTCTTCTACGACAGTGATAGCTGTTGCATTCCATTCTTTTGGAGCATTGTTACGGAACTTAGCCATGATTTCCTTGATTTGTTCTGCACCATCAACACCAGAAAGGGTAACAGAGATAGTCTTTTCAGCGTAGTAGCCGTATTCTTTGTAGATTTCTTCGATACCGTCAGCAAGTGTCAAACCACGTGAACGGTAGTAGGCAGCAAGCTCAGCAACGACAAGAACGGCTTGGATGGCGTCTTTATCACGTACGAATGGTTTAATCAAGTAACCGAAGCTTTCTTCAAATCCCATCATGTAAGTGTGATTGTGTTTTTCTTCAAATTCTTGGATTTTCTCTGCGATAAATTTGAAACCTGTCAAAACGTTGAACATGGTTGCGCCGTAGCTTTCAGCAATCTTCGTTACCAAGTCAGTTGATACGATGGATTTGCAGAGAGCTGCATTTTCAGGAAGAGTTCCAGCATTTTTGTGGGCTTCCAAGATGTATTTAGCCATGATAGCACCGATTTGGTTACCTGAAAGGTTAAGGTAGCTACCATCTTTTTGAAGAACTTCAACACCAACACGGTCAGCGTCAGGGTCAGTTGCAACAAGCACATCTGCACCAACTTGACGACCAAGTTCTTCAGCAAGGGCGAAGGCTGCTTGGCTTTCTGGGTTTGGAGATTTTACAGTTGAGAAGTCAGGATCAGCAGTTGCTTGTGCTTCAACAACTTGAACAGAGTCAAATCCTGCTTGAGCAAGAGCACGACGAGCCAACATTTCACCCGTACCATGAAGTGGTGTGTAGACAATCTTCATGTCTTTACCGAATTCTTCGATCAAGGCTGGGTTGATGTTTACGTCTTTAACTTCTTTAAGGTATTCTGCATCAACAGCTTCGCCGATAACTTCAATCAAGCCAGAAGCTTTTTCCGCTTCTACATCGGCAACTTCCACAGCGAATGGATTTTCGATAGCACGAATGTAAGTAGTCAAAGCGTCCGCGTCATGTGGAGGCATTTGTCCACCGTCTTCACCGTAAACCTTGTAACCGTTAAATGGAGCAGGGTTATGGCTGGCAGTAATCATGATACCTGCAAAACAGTTGAGGTGACGAACTGCAAATGACAGTTCTGGAGTTGGACGGAGGCTTTCAAATACGTAAGATTTGATACCGTGTTTAGCAAGAACTGCCGCAGATTCAAAGGCAAACTCAGGTGAGAAGTGACGGCTATCGTAGGCAATTGCTACACCACGTTCTTTTTCGTTTCCACCTTTTGACTCAATCAAACGAGCCAAACCTTCGGTAGCTTGACGAACAACGTAGATATTGATGCGGTTTGTACCAGCACCGATCAAACCACGCATACCAGCGGTACCAAATTCAAGATTGGTATAAAAGGCATCTTCCTTTGTTTTTTCGTCCATATTGATTAAATCTTGACGAAGGTAGTCTGGAAGGTCAGCAAAATCGACCCATTTTTGATAATTTTCTTGGTAAGTCATAGAGTGTCTCCTTTGTTTATTTGCTTTAATCGCTTTCATTATATCACGATTTGACATTTTAGTAAAACGTTAGCATAACTTAAAATGTAGGAAATTAACTTTTGCACTTTAGCGGGAAAATGGTGGGGACTGTGCTTACTTATACTAAGTTAGGGATGAAAATTAATTATTAGATACTTTATAACATGAAAGTTTATAATTCATTTTGTAGGTTTGTTGAAGAAAAAAATCAAAAATATTGTTATATTCTATTCTTTTTATAAAGAATCCTTTAATGCATCAAATGAACAGATAGAAAAATTTAAGTTAAAACTCTATAAATTTAAGATATTTTGAAAATATCTGGTTTCTGTTTTGATTTTTATTCTGCGTATGGTAAAATATAGTAAATCATTAAAGGAGAATCCATTATGAAAAAAATTCTTAAGCATTCTGCCTTGCTTTTATCAGCTTTAGCACTGGTTGCCTGTGGAGCTCAAAAAAAAGCAAGCGACAATGGTACAGCTTCAAACTCTAACTTTGAGGTTTCTGTAAAAGACGGTATGTATGTATTGCCTAAAGATGAGGATTCATCATCAACATACCTTGCACTTCAAGTCGAAATCAAGAACAATCGTGATAAACAGTTTAGTTTTACTAGCCAAGATATCACGCTATACAATGAAAAGGATGAAAAATTACAACCAATTCAAGTTTATGAAAGCGACAGTAAAACGAAATTTATGTCATATGGTGACAGTCTTTCTAAAGGAAAGAGCGTTGCTGGTTATGTAGTGTATGAAGTCGATAAGAATGCTAAGTATGAACTTCACTTTGCACCTAGCTTTTACGATGACATCAAAGAAAATTCTAAAAAGAATAACGATGTAGCAATCAAGGTGGATCCAAGTCAGTATGAAGACAATATTGATGAAGCGAAAGATGTAATGAAAAAATATGTCGATGCTGTTTACCTTAATGGGGAAAGTTCTGGTGGTGGAACGAACCTAAGTGCTACTGATAATAAGTCACAAGTTGTTGCGCTTGCTGATGATAAAAAATCTTCTGATAATAGTGCTGAATTCACAAACGATGCGAAAGCTGATAAAGAAGAGTTTATCAAGAAATTTACAGAATCGTTCGGAAAAGGCTTCTATAACTACAAACCGTCTGATTCAGAACTTAGAACATTCGCAGATGCTTACATCAAAGCAAATGCTAAGAGAGCAAAAGTTGATTACAAGGTGAAGACATACTTGCCAGACTATGCTGTTGTTTATGTTAGACCAGAAACAATCGACTTGGATAACTTGAATGTTTATGAATTGAGCCGTAAATTCTACGAAGAAAACAAAGGTAAATATAGCAACTACTCTGAAGCTATGAAAGCTGGTGAAAAATACATTTTAGAAAATGCACCAAGTCAATTTGATTCAACTCCTCTAGACACTAGTGATAACATGAAGAAAGAGGGTTATGAAATTAAAATGACTAAGAAAGATGGAAAATGGACCATCGATACCTCTTCTAAAAACTATGAATTGAAAGATATGGCTCGCACATTCCGTGGAGGCATTGGATACTAAGATGAAAGGTTCGAGTTTATGACTCGAACTTTTTTCGTTGCAATTGTGCAAAAGAGAAAAAGATAGTAAAATAGAGATATGATTATTTTACAAGCTAATAAAATTGAACGATCTTTTGCTGGTGAGGTTCTTTTTGATAATATTAATCTGCAGGTAGATGAACGAGACCGAATTGCTCTTGTTGGGAAAAATGGTGCAGGTAAGTCTACTCTTTTAAAGATTTTGGTTGGAGAAGAGGAGCCAACTAGTGGAGAAATTAATAAGAAAAAAGATATCTCTCTGTCTTACCTAGCCCAAGATAGCCGTTTTGAGTCTGAAAATACCATCTACGATGAAATGCTTCACGTCTTTGATGACTTGCGTCGGACAGAGACACAACTGCGTCAGATGGAGTTGGAGATGGGTGAAAAGTCTGGTGAAGATCTAGATAAACTGATGGCGGATTATGATCGTTTATCAGAGAATTTCCGTCAGGCTGGTGGCTTTACCTACGAAGCTGATATTCGATTGATTTTGAATGGATTCAAGTTTGACGAGTCTATGTGGCAGATGAAAATTGCCGAGCTTTCAGGTGGTCAAAATACCCGTCTGGCACTTGCCAAAATGCTCCTTGAAAAGCCAAATCTCTTGGTCTTGGACGAGCCAACCAACCACTTGGATATTGAAACGATTGCTTGGCTAGAGAATTACTTGGTGAACTATAGCGGTGCACTCATTATTGTCAGTCACGACCGTTATTATTTGGACAAGGTTGCGACGGTTACACTGGATTTGACCAAGCATTCCTTAGATCGCTATGTAGGCAATTACTCTCGTTTTGTTGAGTTGAAGGAGCAAAAGCTAGCTACTGAAGCAAAAAACTATGAAAAGCAACAGAAGGAAATCGCGGCTCTAGAAGACTTTGTCAATCGCAATCTAGTCCGAGCTTCAACAACCAAACGTGCTCAATCTCGCCGTAAACAACTAGAAAAAATGGAGCGTTTGGACAAGCCTGAAGCTGGCAAGAAATCAGCCAACATGACCTTCCAGACGGAAAAAACATCAGGCAATGTTGTCCTGACTGTTGAAAATGCAGCTATTGGCTATGATGGGGAAATACTTTCAGAGCCAATCAATCTCGACCTTCGTAAGATGAATGCTGTTGCGATTGTCGGACCAAATGGTATTGGGAAGTCAACCTTTATCAAGTCAATAGTAGACCAGATCCCTTTTATCAAGGGAGAGAGGCGTTTTGGCGCTAATGTGGATGTTGGTTACTATGATCAGACTCAAAGCAAGCTAACACCAAGTAATACGGTTCTGGATGAACTTTGGAATGATTTTAAACTGACACCAGAAGTTGAAATCCGCAACCGTCTTGGTGCCTTCCTTTTCTCAGGAGATGATGTTAAAAAGTCTGTAGGGATGCTGTCAGGTGGCGAGAAAGCCCGTTTGTTGCTTGCCAAACTTTCAATGGAAAACAATAACTTCTTGATTTTGGACGAGCCGACCAACCACTTGGATATTGATAGCAAGGAAGTGTTAGAAAATGCTCTGATTGATTTTGATGGAACCCTTCTTTTTGTCAGCCACGACCGTTACTTTATCAATCGTGTAGCCACTCATGTACTGGAATTGTCTGAAAATGGCTCAACCCTCTACCTTGGAGATTATGACTACTATGTTGAGAAAAAGGCTGAAATAGAAGTCAGCCAGATAGAAGATGCTTCAACTAGCAATCAAGCAAAAGAAGCAAGTCCAGCTAATGACTATCAGGCCCAGAAAGAAAGTCAGAAAGAAGCCCGTAAGCTCATGCGCCAAATAGAGAGTTTAGAGGCTGAAATCGAAGAGTTAGAAACTCAAAGCCAAGCCATTTCTGAAAAAATGCTGGAAACCAACGATGCTGAAAAACTCATGGAATTTCAGACTGAACTGGACAAAATTAGCCATCGTCAGGAAGAAGCCATGCTTGAGTGGGAAGAATTATCAGAGCAGGTGTAAAGATGAAACATCTAGGAAAGGTATTTCGTGAATTTCGAACAAGTGGGAAGTACTCCTTGAAAGAGGCGGCAGGTGAATCATGTTCAACCTCTCAATTATCTCGCTTCGAGCTTGGGGAGTCTGATCTAGCAGTTTCTCGTTTCTTTGAGATTTTGGACAATATTCATGTGACTATTGAAAATTTCATGGACAAGGCTAGAGATTTTCAAAATCATGAACATGTTGCCTTGATGGCACAGATTATTCCGCTTTACTACTCAAATGATATTGCAGGTTTTCAAAAGCTTCAAAGAGAACAACTTGAAAAGGCTAAGAGTTCGACCAATCCCCTCTATTTTGAGCTGAATTGGATTCTGCTACAAGGTCTGATTTGTCAAAGAGATGCTCGTTACACGATGAGTCAGAGTGATTTGGAAAAGGTCGCAGATTATCTTTTTCAAACAGAAGAATGGACTATGTATGAGTTGATTCTTTTCGGGAATCTCTATACTTTCTACAATGTGGACTATGTAGCTCGGATTGGCAGAGAAGTCATGGAGAGGGAAGACTACTACAAAGAAATTGGTCGGCATCGAAAACTTGTTTTGATTTTAGCTCTCAACTGTTACCAGCATTGTTTGGAAAATCGATCCTTTGCGGATGCGGACTATTTTGAGGGCTATGTGGAGAAGTTAATTGGAAATGGTATCAAGCTTTATGAGCGCAATATCTTCCATTATCTCAAAGGTTTCGCCCTCTACCAGAGAGACTTGAAAGAAGAGGGTTGTAGTCAGATGCGGGAGGCCATGCATATTTTTGCTGTGCTTGGACTTCCAGAGCAAGTGGCTTACTATCAGGAACATTATGAAAAATTTGTAAATCCTTAAATTTCCCAAATAAGGGAAAAATAAAGAGACTCCTTTCAGTTTTGATACAATAGTTTCAAAATTTGAGAGGGGTTTTTTATATGAATCGACATGCAATCCAGTTGATTAGTCGTGGTGCTATTAATAAAATAGGAAATATGCTCTATGATTATGGAAACAGTGTTTGGTTGGCATCAATGGGAACGATAGGGCAGACTGTTCTTGGGATTTATCAAATTTCTGAACTCGTCACATCGATTCTGGTCAATCCCTTTGGCGGAGTGATTTCAGACCGCTTTTCGCGTCGCAAAATTTTGATGACGACAGACTTGATTTGTGGCGTTCTTTGCTTAGCTATTTCTTTCATCAGAAATGATAGCTTGATGATTGCTGCTCTGATCTTTGCCAATATTGTTCAGGCGGTTGCCTTTGCATTTTCTCGTACAGCCAATAAAGCCATTATAACTGAGGTTGTAGAAAAAGACGAGATTGTGACCTATAATGCTCGCTTAGAGCTCGTTTTGCAGGTTGTAGGTGTTAGCTCCCCTGTACTTTCTTTCCTCGTTTTACAATTTTCTAGTCTCCATATGACACTTGTTTTAGATGCCATTAGTTTTTTCATCGCATTTACCTTAGTAGCTTTTCTCCCCCAAAAAGAAACTCAGGAGCAAGAGGGAAAGACTTTCAGCTGGAAAAATATTTTTGCTGATATGAAAGAAGGACTTGGCTATATCTGGCACCAGAAAGAGATCTTTTTCCTTTTGGTAGTAGCTTCCAGTGTTAATTTCTTTTTTGCAGCTTTTGAATTTCTCCTCCCTTTTTCAAATCGACTATACGGGGTAGAAGGAGCTTATGCAACTATTTTAACTATGGGCGCTATTGGTTCGATTATCGGAGCTCTTCTAGCTAGCAAAATAAAGGCAGGTGTTTATAATCTTTTGATTCTATTGGCTTTGACTGGAGTTGGAGTTTTTATGATGGGGTTACCACTGCCAACTTTTCTTTCCTTTTCTGGAAATTTAGTTTGTGAACTGTTTATGACGATATTTAACATTCACTTTTTTACTCAGGTTCAAACCAAGGTTGAGGGGGAATACTTGGGAAGAGTACTAAGCACCATTTTTACCTTAGCCATCCTATTTATGCCGATTGCAAAAGGCTTTATGACGGTGCTACCAAGTGTCCATCTCTCTTCTTTTCTGATAATTGGAAGCGGTGTTATCATCCTGTCTTGTTTATCCCTCGTTTATGTGCGAAGTCATTTTAAAAAAGAGTTATAATTTCTCTTTTTTAGAAAATATTTCATTACGAATCATTTTTCAGTCCTTCTCTATTGTGAGGAGGGCTTGCTTTGTGGTAAAATGGGATTATGAATGAAAGAATGAATGAGTTAGTTGCCTTACTTAACCGCTATGCGACCGAGTACTATACGAGTGACAATCCCTCGGTTTCAGATAGTGAGTATGATTGCCTCTACCGAGAGTTGGTCGAATTGGAAGCCGCCTATCCGGATCAAGTTTTAGCAGACAGTCCAACTCATCGTGTTGGTGGTAAGGTTTTAGATGGTTTTGAAAAATACAGTCATCAGTATCCTCTTTATAGTTTGCAGGATGCTTTTTCACGTGAAGAGTTAGAAGCTTTTGATGCGCGTGTGCGAAAGGAATTACCCCACCCGACCTATATTTGCGAGCTGAAAATCGATGGTTTGTCTATCTCGCTAACTTATGAAAAGGGAATTTTGGTAGTCGGTGCCACACGTGGTGATGGGTCTATTGGAGAAAATATCACAGAGAACCTCAAGCGTGTCAAGGATATTCCTTTGACCTTGCCAGAAGAACTTGATATCACTGTTCGTGGAGAGTGTTACATGCCACGCGCTTCGTTTGATCTGGTCAACCAAGCTCGCCAAGAAAATGGAGAGCCTGAATTTGCTAATCCTCGTAACGCAGCTGCAGGAACCCTCCGTCAGCTGGATACAGCAGTAGTGGCCAAACGCAATCTTGCGACTTTCCTCTATCAAGAAGCCAGCCCTTCTACTCGTGATAGTCAAGAAAAAGTCTTGGAGCATCTTGAACAGCTTGGTTTTGTAGTTAATCCTAAACGAATATTGGCTAAAAGTATAGATGAGATATGGGATTTCATCCAAGAAGTAGGACAAGAACGGGAGAAACTTCCTTACGATATTGATGGAGTGGTCATCAAGGTCAACGACCTAGCAGGTCAAGAAGAACTCGGCTTTACTGTTAAAGCGCCCAAGTGGGCAATCGCCTATAAATTTCCCGCTGAAGAAAAAGAAGCCCAGCTCCTTTCAGTTGACTGGACAGTAGGTCGTACGGGTGTTGTGACTCCGACTGCCAATCTAACACCTGTTCAGCTTGCTGGGACAACTGTTAGCCGTGCAACATTGCATAATGTAGATTATATCGCTGAAAAGGATATCCGAAAAGATGATACGGTAATCGTTTATAAGGCTGGAGATATCATCCCTGCTGTTTTGCGTGTTGTAGAGTCTAAACGTGTTTCTGAAGAAAAACTAGATATTCCGACTAACTGTCCGAGCTGTGACAGTCAGTTGCTTCATTTTGAAGATGAAGTGGCTCTTCGTTGTATCAATCCTCGTTGTCCTGCTCAAATCATGGAAGGCTTGATTCACTTTACCTCTCGAGACGCCATGAATATTACAGGACTTGGTCCATCTATTGTTGAAAAGCTTTTTGCTGCCAATTTAGTCAAGGATGTGGCAGATATTTACCGTTTGAAAGAAGATGATTTCCTCCTTTTAGAAGGTGTCAAGGAAAAGTCTGCTTCTAAACTGTATCAGGCCATTCAAGCATCCAAGGAAAACTCTGCTGAAAAGCTCTTGTTTGGTCTGGGAATTCGCCATGTCGGAAGCAAGGCTAGCCAACTCTTGCTCCAACATTTCCACTCTATTGAAAATCTAGCCCAAGCTGATCCTGAGGAAGTAGCAAGTATCGAGAGCTTGGGTAGTGTGATTGCACAAAGACTTCAGACTTATTTTGCTACAGAAGGGTCGAATATTCTCTTAGACGAGTTGAAAGAAGCTGGAGTCAATCTGGACTACAAAGGACAGACAGTAGTAGCGGATGCGGCCTTGTCAGGTTTGACCGTTGTATTAACTGGAAAATTGGAACGTCTCACACGCTCAGAAGCCAAAAATAAACTCGAAAGTCTAGGTGCCAAAGTCACAGGCAGTGTATCTAAGAAAACGAATCTTGTCGTAGCAGGAGCAGATGCAGGAAGCAAGCTCCAAAAAGCACAAGAACTTGGTATCGAAGTTCGAGATGAGGCCTGGCTAGAAAGTTTGTAAAGAATAGTTGAAAACTAGATGTCAGATAGTCTGGAACTATCTCTCCTGATGTGTTTTTATATCTATTAAAGCTATTCTATATTGTGCTGAAATTCCCGTTAAATTCTTCAGCATGACTTAAAAATTAAAATTAGGAATTAGGAAAAGAAATGTATAGATACCCTGTAGTCATCCATTTTCACCGAAAAAATGGGGATTATGATGCTTGTTCATTCAGTAGAAAACAAGCAGATGTTAAAGAAAATTTGTATTATGAAAATGATTATTTTGGAGCAAAATTCTCCTTTACAGTTACAAGTGCAGAAATGCTCGATACTTTGACCTTTTCTGTCGAAATTGATGGAAAAACAAAAGACTATCTCCTACGGTTTAACTATTATCCACTGTTGACTGAGGTTTGGATATTAGATGGTGATGAGACGGTTTATTATTCTGAAAATCCAGCTATTGCAAGTCCTTGCTATAAAGATCGAAACCCGTTTGCTTTTGATAAAGCCTTTCACAGTGAAAGTTTCGATCATCATTGGGGATATCAAGGAGAGTTAGGTTATAGTATCTCAGACTACCAGACAAGCTTTAAACTCTGGGCTCCAACCGCTACAGCAGTCCAAGTGGTCGTTTATGAAAATACAAGTAACGACGCGCCGATTTGGAAAACCTTTAATCTAAAGCGAGGGAATAGCTATTCATACAGTCATAAATACAATACCATTGGTGTTTGGAGTGTAGACCTGGATGAAAATCTTGCAGGTAAAGCCTATCAGTATCAGATTGAGTTTCCGCACCACCAGACCTTGACACGAGACCCATACACTATCGCTACAAGTCCTGATGGAAAACGTTCCGTAATCCTCTCTCAGCAAGATAGACAAGCAGAAGGATTTAAAGTCAAACATGGGACAGACGCCCCTTGGCGTTTGGAAAATCCATGTAAAGCCGTTATCTGTGAGATGCACATTCGTGATTTTACAAAATCGCCGACATCTGGAGTTCCAGAAAACCTTCGAGGGACCTTCCTTGGGGCTGCCCAGACTGGAACGGTTAACCAGTATGGTCAAGCAACAGCCTTTGATTATATCAAACAACTTGGCTGTAATTATGTTCAACTCCAACCAATCTTTGATCGACATAAGGAATACGATGAGGATGGAAATGTAACCTATAACTGGGGCTATGACCCTCAAAACTACAATGCACCAGAACCAAGTTTCTCTAGCAATCCAGATGATCCTGGACAGGTTATTCGAGACCTCAAGACCATGATTCAGGCATATCATGATGCGGGAATCGGTGTCATTATGGATGTCGTTTACAACCATACCTTCTCAACGGTTGATGCACCTTTCCAAACAACTGTTCCCGATTATTACTATCGTATGAATCCAGATGGAACCTTCCAAAACGGCACAGGTGTTGGAAATGAAACCGCAAGCGAACACGAAATGTACCGTAAGTACATGATTGACTCACTCCTTTATTGGGTGAAAGAATACAATATTGACGGTTTCCGTTTCGACTTGATGGGAATTCACGATATCAAAACCATGCAGGCAATTCGTTGGGCACTGGATGAAGTTGATCCTCGTATTATCACTTATGGAGAAGGTTGGGATATGGGGACTGGTCTTGCACCTTATGACAAGGCCAAGAAGGACAATGCTTACCAGATGCCAAATATTGGATTCTTCAATGATGATCAGCGTGATGCCATCAAAGGAGGAGAAGTTTATGGCTCAATCAAGGCAGGATTTGTTAGCGGTGCAGCTACAGAACCGATTGTAGCCAAAGCTATTCTTGGTAGCCGAGAGTTGGGCTCATATCTTAGTCCAAACCAAGTTCTTAACTACGTGGAAGCCCACGATAATTACAACTTGCATGATTTGTTAGTAACCCTTCATCCAGATCACAGTTCAGATAAGATTATGCGACAGGTTGAGACAGCAACAGCGATGAGCATTCTTATGCAAGGAATGTCCTTTATAGAGCTTGGTCAAGAATTTGGCCGTACCAAACTCCTTGCTACTGGAGAAAATGGCGAGCTGACTGCGGCAGATAGAGAACGGGCCATGAATAGTTACAATGCTCCAGATAGTGTCAATCAGGTCAACTGGGATTTAATCAATGAGAGACAAGAAAGCATTGAATTTATTCGCCAGATTATTCGTCTAAAAACACAAACGCGTGCTTTCTCTTATCCTACATACGAAGAAGTTTATCGTCATGTCTTCGTCCATACAGCTGCTGAAAATAGTGGGTGGATTGTTTACGAAATTCATGGTGGATTAGAGCACTTATTGGTGGTATTCAATGCTAAAGGGACTTCCTTCTACTTTGAAAATGCAGGAAATCTTGAAATGCTGGTGTCTAATAGTCGTTCTAAAGAGTCTAATGTGATTGATGATATCAGCGTTGCGGTCTTGAAGGTACTTTCATAGTAAATACCACAAAAAGGTTTAGATAATCTAGACCTTTTTTTGATTTATATTGAAAAACCAATATCTAATAGGAATAAATTTCAAATAATTTGAAGAATCAAGTTTGTGAAAAAAATATCAATATTTTCCAAAAAGGGGTTGTAATTTTCTGAAAATTTGATAAAATAAGTTTTAATCATTTTCAGGAGGAAGAGAATTTGACAAATTATCAGAATTTAGTGAATGGAAAATGGAAATCATCAGAGAATGAAATTGCCATCTATTCTCCCATCAATCAAGAAAAGCTGGGTACAGTACCTGCTATGAGTCAGGTTGAAGTAGATGAGGCTATGAAAGCAGCGCGTGCAGCTCTCCCAGCATGGCGTGATTTAGCACCCGTTGAGCGTGCAGCATATTTGCATAAGACAGCAGACATTTTGGAACGTGATAAAGAAAAAATTGGTACGATTCTTGCCAAAGAGGTTGCAAAAGGGATTAAAGCAGCCATTGGAGAAGTAGTACGTACAGCAGAATTGATTCGTTTTGCTGCCGAGGAAGGCCTCCGTATCACTGGACAAGCTATGGAAGGTGGCGGTTTTGAAGCTGCAAGTAAAAACAAGCTAGCCGTTGTTCGTCGTGAGCCAGTTGGAGTCGTCTTAGCTATCGCGCCATTTAACTACCCAGTCAACCTTTCTGGATCTAAGATTGCTCCGGCTTTGATTGCAGGAAATGTCGTTATGTTTAAACCACCAACACAAGGATCTATTTCTGGACTCTTGTTGGTTAAAGCATTTGACGAAGCAGGAATCCCAGCAGGTGTCTTTAACACCATCACTGGACGTGGTTCTGAAATCGGAGACTACATCATCGAACACAAGGAAGTGAACTTCATTAACTTTACAGGTTCAACACCGATTGGTGAGCGTATTGGTCGTTTAGCTGGTATGCGGCCGATTATGCTTGAGCTTGGTGGAAAAGATGCAGCAATTGTCTTAGATGATGCAGATTTAGAAAATGCAGCTAAGCAAATCGTAGGTGGTGCCTTTAGCTACTCTGGTCAGCGTTGTACCGCTATCAAACGTGTTTTGGTTGTGGAAAGCGTAGCAGACAGATTAGCTGAATTGCTCCAAGCTGAAGTTGCTAAGCTAACAGTGGGGGATCCATTTGACAATGCAGATATCACACCTGTTATTGATAATGCTTCAGCTGATTTCATCTGGGGATTGATTGAAGATGCTCAGGAAAAAGGAGCTAAAGCGCTCAGCCCAATCAAACGTGAGAACAATCTCATTTGGCCAGGACTTTTTGATTATGTCACAAGAGATATGAAATTAGCCTGGGAAGAACCATTTGGACCTGTTCTCCCAATTATTCGAGTTGCAGATGCCAATGAAGCACTTGAAATTGCTAATGAATCAGAATTCGGTCTTCAATCTTCAGTCTTTACAAATGACTTTAAGAAGGCGTTTGAAATTGCTGAAAAACTTGAAGTTGGTACCGTTCATATTAATAATAAAACACAACGTGGACCAGATAATTTCCCATTCCTTGGTGTAAAAGGTTCTGGTGCAGGAGTGCAAGGAATTAAATATAGTATCGAAGCGATGACAAATGTCAAATCCATTGTTTTTGATGTGGGATAATTTATAAGATCAGGAAAATTACTTCCTGATTTTATTCTTTTCAAAAAAATACAGTTTAAAATTGATAAAAAACGAATATTCTGCTATTATAATAAAAAAATATATGGAAATTGTTTCGTGTTCTATTTTCTGGATATCTTTTTTAAAATGCTAGGTAATTTTTTGAAGGCTTTCATAAAAAAATATGATTTCCTTCGTAAATTACTTGAAAGTTATCTTAAAAGAGTGTATAATAGAATTATAGAAAACGCTTACAAAAGAAAGGGGATTGAATGAATAATCAAGAAGCATTAAGAACCTTTACTACAGGTGAGAACTTTCACCTCCAGCATTATTTAGGAGCGCATAGAGAGGAGAAAAACGGAGAAATAGGCTATACCTTTAGGGTTTGGGCCCCAAATGCACAAACAGTTCATCTAGTTGGTGATTTTACCGATTGGGTTGAGAATCAGATTCCTATGGTTCGTAATGAAGCAGGTGTTTGGGAAGTCTTTACGAGTCAAGCTCAGGAAGGTCAGATTTATAAATATCATATCACGCGTGCAAATGGTCACCAGATTATGAAGATCGATCCGTTGGCAGTTTATTTTGAAGCTAGACCGGGTACAGGAGCAGTTCTGACCAATATCCGTGAAAAGAAATGGAAAGATGGCCTTTGGTTAGCACGTCGCAAACGTCTGGGATTTTTCGAGAGACCAGTTAATATATATGAAGCCCATGCAGGATCTTGGAAGAGAAATTCAGATGGCAGTCCCTATACTTTTTCGCAACTGAAAGACGAGTTGATTCCATACTTAGTTGAGATGAACTATACACATATTGAGTTCATGCCTTTAATGGCTCACCCACTTGGATTGAGCTGGGGCTATCAGCTTATGGGTTACTTTGCTTTTGAACATTCCTATGGTACACCTGAGGAATTCCAAGATTTCGTTGAAGAGTGTCATATAAATAACATTGGTGTTATCGTAGACTGGGTTCCAGGTCATTTCACCATTAATGATGATGCCTTGGCATATTATGACGGTACACCAACTTTTGAATACCAAGATCACAACAAGGCTCATAACTATGGTTGGGGTGCACTGAATTTTGACCTCGGGAAAAATGAGGTCCAGTCTTTCCTGATTTCAAGTATTAAATTTTGGATTGATTTTTACCACTTAGATGGTATTCGGGTCGATGCAGTGAGCAATATGCTGTATCTAGATTATGATAATGCTCCTTGGACTCCAAACAAAGATGGTGGAAACCTTAACTACGAAGGTTATTATTTCCTTCAACGTTTGAACACAGTGATTAAGTTAGCTCATCCAGATATCATGATGATTGCAGAAGAAAGTTCATCAGCAACAAAGATTACTGGTATGAAAGAAATGGGCGGCCTTGGCTTTGACTATAAGTGGAACATGGGCTGGATGAACGACATTCTCCGTTTCTACGAGGAAGATCCGATTTATCGCAAGTATGATTTTAATCTGGTGACTTTCAGCTTTATGTATGTTTTCAATGAAAACTATCTCTTACCTTTCTCACATGATGAAGTGGTTCATGGTAAGAAGAGTATGATGCATAAGATGTGGGGTGATCGCTACAATCAGTTCGCAGGTCTGCGCAATCTCTACACCTATCAAATTTGTCATCCAGGTAAGAAACTCTTGTTCATGGGTAGTGAGTACGGGCAATTCCTAGAGTGGAAGTCTGAGGAGCAGTTGGAATGGTCTAATCTAGAAGATCCGATGAATGCCAAGATGAAGCATTTCACTTCACAACTGAATCAATTCTATAAAGACCATCGCTGTCTTTGGGAAATTGATACTAGTTATGATGGTATAGAGATTATCGATGCTGATAATAGAGATCAGAGTGTCCTTTCCTTTATTCGTAAGGGCAAGAAGGACGAAATGTTAGTCTGTGTCTTTAATATGGCACCAGTTGAACGTAAGGAATTTACGATTGGTTTACCTGTTGCAGGTATTTACGAAGAAGTTTGGAATACAGAATTAGAAGAATGGGGAGGTGTGTGGAAAGAGCACAATCAAACAGTTCAGACTCAAGAAGGCTTATGGAAAGATTATGAGCAGACTTTGACCTTTACCTTGCCTGCCATGGGAGCAAGTATCTGGAAGATCAAGCGTCGTTTGAAACCAGCTAAGAAAAAAGAATAATGGGCTGTTGATGATATTTTTTAGATTTTAAAAACGGATGTACTTGTATTGGACTTGAAACACAAGAGAAATGGATTTCCTATTATTTTTATAAAAAAGTTTGACTTCCGACCTTCTTTCGATTTTAACGTTCACATGTCTTTATAAAGGAGTAGAAAATGAAGAATGAAATGCTAGCTTTGATCCTTGCGGGTGGGCAAGGAACACGTCTCGGAAAACTCACTCAAAGCATTGCCAAACCGGCAGTGCAATTCGGTGGGCGCTACCGTATCATTGACTTTGCTCTTTCCAACTGTGCAAACTCTGGAATCCATAATGTTGGTGTGATTACGCAATACCAACCTCTCGCTTTGAACAACCATATCGGAAATGGTTCTAGCTGGGGATTGGACGGTATCAATTCAGGTGTCTCTATTTTACAACCTTATTCAGCCAGCGAAGGAAACCGTTGGTTTGAAGGGACTAGTCACGCTATCTACCAAAACATTGACTACATCGACAGTGTTAATCCTGAGTATGTTTTGATTCTTTCTGGTGACCACATCTACAAGATGGACTACGATGATATGCTTCAGTCCCATAAGGATAATAATGCCAGTTTGACAGTAGCTGTCCTAGACGTACCGCTCAAAGAAGCTAGCCGTTTTGGTATCATGAACACAGACGCCAATAACCGTATCGTTGAATTCGAAGAAAAACCTGCTCAACCTAAGTCTACAAAGGCTTCTATGGGAATTTATATTTTCGACTGGAAACGGCTTCGCAATATGCTTGTTGCTGCTGAAAAGAGCAATGTGGATATGTCAGACTTTGGTAAGAACGTTATCCCTAACTATCTCGAGTCTGGTGAAAGTGTCTATGCCTATGAATTTAATGGGTACTGGAAAGACGTTGGTACGATTGAGTCACTTTGGGAAGCCAATATGGAGTACATTTCACCAGAAAATGCCTTGGATAGTCGCAATCGTCAGTGGAAAATTTACTCAAGAAACTTGATTTCACCACCAAACTACTTTGGTGCGCATGCTCACGTTGAAGATTCATTGGTCGTGGATGGCTGTTTTGTAGATGGAACTGTAAAACGTTCGATTCTTTCAACAGAAGCACAAGTACGTGAAGGCGCTGAGGTCGTTGATTCTGTCATCATGAGCGGAGCTATTATTGGCCATGGCGCAAAGATTACTCGTGCTATCATTGGTGAGGGTGCCATTATTGCTGACGGCGTAGAGATTGACGGAACGGACGAAGTACAAGTAGTAGGATACAATGAAGTAGTGGGGGTAGCAACAGATGAAGATTGATAAATATTCAGCCATTTTAGGAAACACAGTTGGTTTTCATGATATGTCAACGTTAACAGAACACCGTCCGGTAGCTAGCTTGCCTTTCGGTGGGAAATACCGTTTGATTGACTTCCCCCTTTCCAGTCTTGCAAATGCAGGTGTTCGTAGTATCTTTGGTATTTTCCAACAAGATAATATCAGCTCAGTATTCGACCATATCCGTTCAGGTCGTGAGTGGGGCTTGTCAACCCTTCTAAGTCACTACTATCTAGGAATTTACAATACTCGTGTTGAAAGCAGTACGGTTGGAAAAGAGTATTACCAACAGCTACTTACCTACTTGAGACGTTCGGGTTCAAACCAAACCGTTTCGATTAACTGTGATGTATTAGTGAATATTGACTTGAATCAAGTCTTCCACCTACACAATACAACGAATGGTCCGATCACAGTTGTATATAAGAAACTTCCAAAGAAAGACATTTCTGATGTGAATGCTATTCTGGAAATCGATGAGACTGACCATGTTCGTTCGCACAAACTCTTTGATAATAAATCTACAGATGAACTCTTCAACATGTCTACAGATATCTTTGTTGTGGACACTCCTTGGTTGATTGAACGACTTGAAGAAGAGGCTCAGAAGGAATATCCTGAAAAGTTGCGCTATGTTCTTCGCGATTTAGCTGTAAAAGAAGGAGCTTTTGCTTACGAATACACAGGTTACTTAGCAAACATTCATTCTGTTCAGTCCTATTATCAAGCAAATATTGATATGCTTGAATCTAAAAAATTCTACTCTCTTTTCTCACCAAATCAAAAAATTTATACCAAAGTTAAGAATGAAGAACCAACCTACTATGCGAATACTTCAAAAGTAAGTACTTCTCAGTTTGCTTCTGGTAGTATCATTGAGGGTGAAGTAGTTCAGTCAGTCCTATCTCGTAACATTTATATTCACAAAGATAGTGTTGTGAAGAACAGCGTTTTGTTCCCTCGTGTTGTGATTGGTCAAGGTGCCCGAGTTGAATATGCTATCTTGGACAAGGGCGTTGAAGTTGCGGACGGTGTTGTCATTCGAGGCACAGCAGAACATCCAGTTGTAGTTAAGAAGGGTGAAACAGTAACAGAGGACATTTATTCATGAAAATTTTATTTGTAGCGGCAGAAGGAGCACCCTTTTCAAAAACAGGTGGTTTGGGCGATGTCATTGGTGCACTTCCCAAATCACTTGTAAAAGCGGGGCACGAAGTTGCAGTTTTCTTGCCTTATTATGATATGGTAGAAGCAAAGTTGGGAGACCAGATAGAGGATGTTCTCCACTTTGAAGTTAGTGTAGGATGGCGTAGACAGTACTGTGGTATTAAGAAAACGGTCTTGAATGGGGTTACTTTCTACTTCATTGATAATCAGTATTATTTCTTCCGTGGTCATGTGTACGGTGATTTTGACGACGGTGAACGCTTTGCCTTTTTCCAACTGGCTGCTCTTGAGGCCATGGAGCGCATCGACTTTATCCCTGACCTTCTCCATGTTCATGATTACCACACAGCCATGATTCCCTTCTTGTTAAAAGAAAAATACCATTGGATTCAGGCATATCAAGGTATCAGAACAGTTTTAACCATTCACAATTTGGAATTTCAAGGTCAATTTTCTGAAGGAATGTTGTGGGATTTATTCGGTGTTGGGTTTGAACGCTATGCTGATGGGACCCTTCGCTGGAATGATTGTCTCAACTGGATGAAAGCGGGGATTCTCTACGCGGATCGTGTCTCAACCGTTTCCCCTAGCTATGCGAACGAGATTATGACCAGTCAGTTTGGTTGCGGTTTGGACCAGATTCTTCGGATGGAGTCAGGTAAGGTTTCAGGTATTGTCAATGGTATTGACGCAGATCTTTATAATCCTCAAACAGACCCACTTTTAGACTATCATTTTGATAAGGAAGATTTGTCTGGAAAAGCTCAAAACAAAGCAAAATTGCAAGAGAGAGTTGGGTTACCAGTGCGAGCAGATGTTCCTCTAGTTGGGATTGTCTCTCGATTGACCCGCCAAAAAGGTTTTGATGTTGTGGTAGAAAGCTTGCATCGTTTCTTACAGGAGGACGTTCAAATAGTCCTTTTAGGAACAGGAGATCCTGCTTTTGAACATTCCTTCTCATGGTTTGCGCAAGTCTATCCAGACAAGCTATCAGCAAATATCACTTTTGACGTCAAGCTCGCTCAAGAAATCTACGCAGCTTGTGATCTCTTCCTCATGCCAAGTCGTTTTGAACCATGTGGCTTGTCTCAAATGATGGCGATGCGCTATGGAACTCTACCATTGGTTCATGAAGTGGGTGGCTTGCGTGATACGGTTCAATCCTTCAATCCAATCGAAGGAACTGGAACTGGATTTAGCTTTGACAATTTAACACCATACTGGCTTAACTGGAGTTTCCAAACAGCCTTGGATGTTTATAAGTACCAGCCGGAAGTTTGGAGAAATCTACAAAAACAAGCTATGGAATGTGATTTCTCATGGGATACAGCCTGCAAATCTTACCTAGACTTGTACCATAGTTTAGTCAACTAATAGATAAAATCGTATGATTCTTTCATACGATTTTTGGGCTGTTTAGAAAGGAAAGTTTATGTCTCAAGTAAAAGGCTTGTGTGTCATGGACGTTGACGGCACCCTGATAGCAGAAGAAGTGATTGATCTTTTAGGAAGAGAAGCAGGTTGCGAAGAAGAAATTTCACAGATTACAAGACAGGCAATGCGAGATGAACTGGACTTTGAAACAAGTTTGCGAGCGAGGGTAGCTTTGTTAAAAAGCCTTCCGGTTTCGGTCTTTGATACTGTCTTCAAATCCATTCATCTGTCTAAGAATGCTCAAGAATTTATCTCCATACTTCAAAAGAAGGGCATCCTAGTCGGTCTAGTGTCTGGTGGATTTGCACCAATAGTTGAGAGATTAGCAAAGTCTCTTGGGATCACTTATTACTCTGTAAATCAGTTAGAAGTCAAAGACGGTTTTTTAACAGGTCGACTAGTTGGTGAAATTGTGACAGGTCAAGTAAAAAAAGCCACTCTTGAGAGATGGAAAAAGGAATTAGGACTTCCCAAAGAAAGAACTATTGCCATCGGTGATGGTGCCAATGATCTCTTGATGTTAAAGTCAGCAGGACGTGGTATTGCATTTTGTGCTAAGGAGGTCGTAAAAACAGAGATAGCTTGTCATATAGATACGAGGGATTTTTTGGAAGTTCTACCTTTGATTGATTTCTTAGAATGAGAGGGAACTATGAAAATTGTAATTGCACCCGATTCTTTTAAAGAAAGTTTGACGGCAGAAGAGGTCTCTCAAGCGCTAAAAAGAGGCTTCGAACAGTCAATAGCAGATGTAGAATGTCTGCTTTGCCCTGTAGGTGATGGTGGGGAAGGAACTGTAGACGCTATTCGACATTCTCTTGAACTCGAAGAAAAATGGCAAGAGTTGACTGGACCTTTTGGCCAAAAAGAAGCCATGCGCTACTTTCAAAAAGGTCAAATAGCGCTCTTTGAAGTTGCTGACTTGGTTGGTCTTGGAAAGATTTCGCGGGAGAAACGAAATCCCCTTCACATCCAAACCAAAGGTATCGGAGAGTTGATTCGCCATCTCATTGATCTTGGAATGAAAGAAATCTATATCGGTGTAGGTGGTACGGCAAGTAATGATGGTGGAATTGGCATTGCAGCTGGTTTAGGTTATTGTTTTTATGATAAGAATGGAAAAGAATTGCCAGCTTGCGGTCAGACTTTGCTTGAGTTTGAATCAGTTTCCAATAGCAAGTTGTATAGGATTTCTAAAGATGTGAAAATCCGAATTTTAGCAGATGTCGTGAGCCCTCTATGTGCTCTTCAAGGAGCGACCTATACATTTGGAAAACAAAAGGGCTTGGATCCTGCTTTGTTTGAGACAGTAGATTTGGCTATACAGCGGTTCTATGAAAAATTTTCACCATCAACCCTCTCTCTTAAAGGAGCAGGAGCCGGCGGTGGGATTGCGGCTGGGCTCTGTGCCTTTGCTGAGGCCACTATCGTATCTGGGATTGACACTTGCTTAGATTTGATTGACTTTGACAAGAAGGTTGCAGGGGCCGACTTGGTTATCGTTGGAGAAGGTAGACTGGACAGTCAAAGCTTTGCTGGAAAAGCTCCTATTGGTGTAGCAAAAAGAACTCCTGAAGGAGTTCCAGTTATCGCTATTTGTGGTAGTCTTTCCGAGGATTTACCTTCCCTACCATTCGAAAATATACAAGCAGTCTTTTCCATTTTAGAGAAAAGTGAACCTTTGGAAGACAGTTTGAAAAATGCAAGTCTCTATTTGGAGCACACATCTACTAATATTGGTCGTTTGTTAAATTTGAGAAAGGATTAACTAAACCATTTTTTCCAGATAGATTTTTTAGGAACCTCTGTCTTTTTCTCTTCCCAGAGGCTTGAGAAAGCAAGTCTGAGGTCCTTTTCATCTACTTGAACAGGTTCATTTGTATGAATGACAAGACCGAAAGGAGAGGTGATATGATCGTCTGAAACAATAGTCGCCTGACAGTTGCTTTCCTTTGCTTGTCTTAAGTAAAAGACCTGTTTGTCAAACTCGATACTTGGTGAGATTTTCACAAAAAGTATCTCTACCTTTTCTTGAAAACTTTCTAAAATAGAGAAAAATCCATGTTCTAATTCAGAACTATTGGCAGTACTGATATCCGCGTAGCCAAGAACTCTTTCCTCGAAAGTGCCGAGATAGCGGCGTTGTTCGTCAGGGTTTATTTTCGGCCCACCATGAGCTTTTTCTAGTAGTTGTTTTGATAAATCTGTCATAAAAACAGTATATCACAAAAATCGCAAGAAAACAGATAAAAGAAAGCGATTACTTTATAAAGTTAAGGAAAATTTGCACAAAGATAACGTTTTTTCTTGAAAAACACTTGTTTTTAAGGTATCATAGAGGTGTAAAAAATTTAACTCAAAGGAGAGTAAAAAATGTCAATTATTACTGATGTTTACGCTCGCGAAGTCCTAGACTCACGCGGTAACCCAACACTTGAAGTAGAAGTTTATACTGAATCAGGTGCTTTCGGACGTGGTATGGTTCCATCAGGAGCTTCTACTGGTGAACACGAAGCAGTTGAACTTCGCGACGGTGACAAATCTCGTTACGGTGGTCTTGGTACACAAAAAGCTGTTGACAACGTAAACAACATCATCGCTGAAGCAATCATCGGCTACGATGTACGTGACCAACAAGCTATCGACCGTGCTATGATCGCACTTGACGGTACTCCTAACAAAGGTAAATTGGGTGCAAACGCAATTCTTGGTGTGTCTATCGCTGTAGCTCGTGCTGCTGCTGACTACCTTGAAATCCCACTTTACAGCTACCTTGGTGGATTCAACACTAAAGTTCTTCCAACTCCAATGATGAACATCATCAACGGTGGTTCTCACTCTGACGCTCCAATCGCTTTCCAAGAATTCATGATCGTACCTGCTGGTGCACCAACATTCAAAGAAGCTCTTCGTTGGGGTGCTGAAATCTTCCACGCTCTTAAGAAAATCCTTAAATCACGTGGTTTGGAAACTGCCGTAGGTGACGAAGGTGGATTCGCTCCTCGTTTCGAAGGAACTGAAGATGGAGTTGAAACTATCCTTGCTGCGATTGAAGCTGCTGGATATGTTCCTGGTAAAGACGTATTTATCGGATTTGACTGTGCTTCATCAGAATTCTACGATAAAGAACGCAAAGTTTACGACTACACTAAATTCGAAGGTGAAGGAGCTGCTGTACGTACTGCTGCAGAACAAATCGACTACCTTGAAGAATTGGTAAACAAATACCCAATCATCACTATCGAAGATGGTATGGACGAAAACGACTGGGACGGTTGGAAAGCTCTTACTGAACGTCTTGGTGGTAAAGTTCAATTGGTTGGTGACGACTTCTTCGTAACAAACACTTCTTACCTTGAAAAAGGTATTGCAGAAGGTGCTGCTAACTCAATCCTTATCAAAGTTAACCAAATCGGTACTCTTACTGAAACATTCGACGCTATCGAAATGGCGAAAGAAGCTGGTTACACTGCCGTTGTATCACACCGTTCAGGTGAAACTGAAGATTCAACAATCGCTGACATCGCAGTTGCAACTAACGCAGGTCAAATCAAGACTGGTTCACTTTCACGTACAGACCGTATTGCTAAATATAACCAATTGCTTCGTATCGAAGATCAACTTGGTGAAGTTGCTGAATACCGTGGATTGAAATCATTCTACAACTTGAAAAAATAAGCTCTTTATTTGATTAGAGGCTGTAAAGCTATAAAAAAGCACTTTGGGACTCTTCCCCTTAGTGCTTTTTTGACTGGAGCTTGTCAACGTATATTATTTGTTAGTCAGTCGCCAGCCTATAACAAGCTGAATAAATGGTTTGAAACTTACTCAGATTTGTATTTTAGTATTATTCCATTACCGAATATGGGAGCGTATCATGAGTTGGTAGATATCTAGTTGATTGTATGATAAAATATAATAGACCTCAAAAAAGGAGATAAACTTGAAGATTAAGCAAAAATGGGAACGTAGATCATTTGGAACGGATTTTATCGCTAAAGGTTTATTATGGATAATTCTTTTTGTGGCTATTCTTTTCGGCTTTAACTATCTAATCTCTGGAAATTTTTATGCCTCTGAATTTTGGGATATGGTCGGAGGTGTTCTCGCTTTAATCGCTGCATTCATAGCATTAATTGTTTTTTCTAGACGAGCACTGATAGAGGGGTATTATATTAGTTCGTTAGATTTTGCAATGGCAACATTTGATGACGAAATTGAACATGATCCTGATTTTTCAAAACGTTATCATGAAATAAATGAAAAATATGCCGATAATAATAGGGAACGTATAAAAGCATTAGAGCCGTTACAAGAACATTATTGTTATCTTTGCTTTAAACAATATATCGAAGAAATGAATTGGTTTGAAAAATTTGTGATTTGTCTATATAGTGCATTTACAGTTGGAAAATTTTCTATTAACTTGGAATTATCTAGAGCTAGGAGAAGAAACTGGTTTGAAGATAGGATTAATGATTATTTTTAATAGATAACTTGAAAAATTATCGTTGATTTAACAACGTTTCTAGCCCCTCGGATTTTTCCGAAGGGCTTTTTATGTGCAATACTCAAAAATGAAAAATAACTTATGGTATAATAGACAAAAACACTTGTATTAGAAAGAAACTATGTTTAAAGAAATTGATATTGAGTACTATCACCAAATAGCCTTGCAAAAGCAAAAGGAGCACCGAAAAGTCTTAGCCAATCTAAAGAAAAAACCTCCTAAAAACTTAGATAAGATAGCCCAGCAAATTCACGAAGAAGTTTTTTCTGAGATTGATTGCACTGCCTGCGCTAACTGTTGTAAGACCTTGGGACCTGACTTCAAGGAAGCAGATATTACTCGTATTGCTAAGTACTTTAAGATGAAATTACCAGCTTTTGAAGCGGAATTCCTTCAGGTGGACGAAGACGGTGACAAGGTTTTTAAATCTATGCCCTGTCCATTTCTAGGTGGAGACAATCTCTGTTCTATCTATGATGTTCGTCCAAAGGCCTGCCGGGAATTTCCCCATACAGATCGTAAGAAGATTCATCAAATCAACCATTTGACGATTAAGAACACCTTGACCTGCCCAGCAGCTTATCTCTTTGTTGAGAAATTAAAGGATAAGTTATAGAAATTTACACCTTTAGATCTTGTACAAAGATTCTAGGGCGGAAGTATCTGATATCTGATAGACTATAGATAGAATTGAACACGACCTAAAAGCTGTTCGAAAAAGAAAAAATTTCTAGGACTAGAAGCTCTAGCGTCAATTTTTCTATTTTCACTTTGCTTTTAAGGACTTTTGTATCTTGTGGAGGTAAGAAGAAACGAATATGATGCATCAATTCAACCAAACCATGGATTATTTGGAGGAGCAGCTGACTGGAGAAGTGGATATGAAAAGATTTCAGCAGCTATCAGGCTATTCTTATCCTCTTTTTAGCAGACTCTTTTCCATCATGGCAGATATGACCTTGGCAGAATATTTGCGCAATCGCAGGCTGTCAGAAGCTGTGACAGACTTGCGGGAAACTACTGAGAAAGTCATTGATATAGCACTAAAATATGGCTATGAGTCTGCGGATGCCTTCAGCGCAGCTTTTAAGAAATTCCATGGTGCAACCCCCTCAGAAGTTCGAAATGGAAAACCTTATCGGGTCTTTCCTAGACTTCAATTATCCTTAAAGATTACAGGAGGAAAGAACATGGATATCAAGATTCAAAAGAAAGCCGCTTTTACTGTAGCGGGAGTCCTATTGGAAGCAATTGACAATAGCCAGTGTCCGTCTGCATGGGAGCAGCTCTATGCCAATCATAGCTTAGAAAGCCTAGAAAGTCTGGGCAGTGGCCAATCCTTTGGTGTCTGCTCGGATGTCAAAGAAGGCGAAATTATCAACTATATGGCTGCCTATGATGTGACGGATAAAGCTAAAGCAGAAGAATTGGGTCTGTCAATCAAAGACATATCTGAAGCTGAATATGCTATCGTACCAGTCAATGGGGCTATACCAACAAGCATCCAACATGCTTGGAAATATGTTCTAGAAATTTTTTTCCCAGAAACTGGTTATCGCCACTCAGGAGCGCCAGACTTTGAAGTCTATACTGAAGGAGACATGTCGTCACCTGACTATCAAATGGAACTCTGGATACCAGTAATCAAGGACTAGTTAATTTTCTGACATTTTATAAAGATGCAAAACTAACTCTGTAGAAGGCACCTTATACAGAGTTTTTCTTTTTTTGGAATCAGGGATTTTTAAGAAAAACAATAAAAGTGATTTTACTTTAATTTAAGTATAAGGAATTTTTAAGCATTTATCTGTATACTTTTCCAATCATCAAAGAAAGAGGTGTAAATATGAACTATCTAGTTATTCCAGCTTACGAACCTGACTACAATCTCATCAAATTGATTGAAAAGATTCACAACAGGAGCAATTTTTACATCATTGTCATTGATGATGGAAGTTCAGCAGAATGCCAAGACATTTTTGCTCAAGCAGAGGATTTTGCGACGGTGCTTCACCACCAGGTCAATCAAGGAAAAGGTCAAGCTCTGAAAACAGCCTTTGAGTACATTCAGTCACTTAACATGCCTGGAACTGTGGTCACAGCTGACTCAGATGGCCAACATAGGATCTGGGACATCTTTCGTAGCTTGACCAAATCAAATGAAAATCCTAATACACTTGTCCTTGGTGTCCGTGCCTTTAATGGCAAGGTTCCCTTACGTAGTCGTTTTGGAAACAGCTTGACTCGTATCTTGTTTAAACTGCAGACAGGTGTCGCTGTATCCGACACACAGACAGGATTACGTGCCTTTTCAACGGATATGATCCCTTTTATGCTCAAGGTAGAAGGACAACGGTATGAATACGAGATGAACATGCTCCTCGAAGCAAGCCAAGCCTACCCAATCTTAGAAGTTCCGATTGAAACAGTCTATATCAACGACAATGAGGCTTCTCACTTCCGACCTATTCGGGATGGCTTGATGATTTATAAAAATATTTTAAAGTTTGCGCTCTCGTCTTTTAGTAGTTTTATCGTAGATTATGTGGTCTACGCTCTCTCTATTCTATGCTTGAGCTTTATTCCGACAGGTCTTCGTGTTCTCCTCTCAAATGGTTTGGCACGTGTGACTAGCTCCATCTTTAACTTTTCTACCAACAAAAAATTGGTCTTTAAGAACAAGGCGAGCAGTTTTAAAACAGGATCAGGCTATTTTGGACTAGCAGTTGGTCTCTTTATCCTAGACACCATCCTGATTCGTCTCTTTAATTCAGGTCTTGGAGTCAATTTGATGATTGCGAAGATACTTGTCGGAATCATGCTCTTTATTCTCTCTTGGACAGTTCAAACTCGCTTTATTTTCAAAGAAAGGACTTGTAGCCCATTATGAAAGTTTTAAAGAAACCCTATCTATACGCCTCGGTCTTGGGCTTGCTCCTGACAAGCTCCTTTACCTATTCGATGTTGAAGACCTTTGTACTCGCTGAAACGATTTCCACTGTATCTAATACCGGCTCAACCTCTAACACCGCAGCAGCAAGTCAGGCAGCAAAAAATGCTCAAGTGACGGATACTAGCTATTCAGATGGAAATATCAGTGTCACCCTCACTGAAAAGACTGTCAATGAAACGCAAGTCTATGTGGCAGATATAACCCTTAGTTCATCGGATTATCTCAAAACAGCTTTAGCTCAAAACTCCTATGGAACTAACGTCACAGCTAAAACCTCTGTAACGGCTGCTGAAAACAATGCCATTCTAGCAGTTAACGGTGACTACTATGGAGCCAATAGTTCTGGTTATGTTATACGTAATGGAGTTGTCTATAGGGACAGTGTCCGTGAAGATGCTAGTAACGGTGACCTTGCCATTTACAAGGACGGCTCCTTTAAAATCATCTACGAGGACCAAGTTTCAGCCGATCAATTGGTTCAGGACGGTGTCGTCAATCTACTGGCATTTGGTCCGTCTCTAGTTGAGAATGGAGAAATATCTGTTGATACCAATACAGAAGTCGGTCAAGCCATGTCATCGAATCCTCGTACTGCCATCGGGATTATCGATGAAAATCACTACATCATCGTCGTTTCGGATGGTCGTACCTCTGAAAGCAAAGGCTTATCACTTTACCAGATGGCAGAAGTGATGAAATCTTACGGAGTGAAGACAGCCTATAACCTTGATGGTGGTGGATCCTCAACTCTCTACTTTAACGGTCAGGTAATCAATAAACCGACTACAGGTGGAAGTAAGATATCAGAAAGGGCGGTGAGTGATATTGTCTACATCGGTTACTAAAATCAAAAACAAACGCCTCAAAAAGACACTCGTTAGCTATAGTCTTCTCACTATTTTCTTATTTGCATTTAGCCGTATCTACGAGTCCTTTAGTTTTGGGGAGACCTCGCTTCATATGCACTATCTCTTTGCAGTCCCTCTAGTAGGGGGTATCGTTCTGGCATTACTGTTGAAAATCATGCCAAACGTAGGACGAATCAGCCTAAACTTGTGGAACTCGGCAGTTGCAGTCCTAACAGCTGGAATGCTCTTTCGAGGTATTGTCAATCTATCAGGTCGTTCAACGACCCTAGATCAACCTTACTGGTATGTCGGCTTAGCCTTTGGTATTTTGGCTATCGTCTCGCTTTTCTTTCATAAGAAAAACAGTCAAGAATTAGCTTAAAAATTGAAAACTGGTTGTTGAGAGAAACAGCCAGTTTTCTTGTTGAAGTTCATGACTATAGATCACAAAACCCCATATTATTTGTTTGGATTTTATGGGGCATGAGAATAGTTTTCTCGGTATAATAGTCCCATAGAAGATAAGGAGGCAGAAATATGCAGATGTATTTTGGAGATGTGTCACTTTGCTATAGTTATTCATTGGCAATGGCACTGGATGGCTATGGTTATGACTTTAAAGCAGAGTTTTTAGAGGCAATCATGGCGATGGGAAATGGCGCTAGTATTGTAAAGGAAGATGACCAGCACCCTCTAGTATTCTTTGATAACGAAATGCCAGATCTTTCTATCTCTCATTCCTTAAAAATACTTGGGTTTGACTATGAAGACTTCTATCTAAAAGATGAAGCAGAAGTAGATTCGGAAGAGATTAAAGGAAAGTTAGAAACCTTTCTGTCCAATGGACCTGTCGTACTGGGACCTCTTGATATGGGCCATCTGACCTACAATCCTAATCACACAATCCTTTATGGTGTGGATCACTTCGTAACCGTGTATGGCATTGATCATCAGCACCTCTATTTGCATGATCCAGCTGGTTTTGCCTGCATGAAGGTTGCTTTTAATGACATCTTAGAAGCCTGGAAGGCAGAGGGTATTGACTATAAGCGCGGAGTCTACTCCATGTGGGGAAATTTTAAGAAGATCAAGAGTCCTAGTCAGACTGAAATCTATCAGGAAACAGCAAAGATTATAAAGTCCCGATATCTGAATGGTCAAAACGGTGTTTTGAAATGCTATGCAAAAGCAGTTGCTGAAAACGGCTTAAATACCGAGCAAAAACAATTGCATCAGTATTTCAGTTTCAAACTTGCTGCTGTTCGAAATCTCTATCTCAGTAAGTTCTTAAAAGATCATGATCCGAAAGGGGCAAGATTCAAAGAAGAATTGGCTACTCTATTTGGCCAAGCCCACCTTTCATGTTTAAAAGAAGATTACCAAGAACTATCCAACTTGCTCTATCAGATAGCAGAAGTAGATGGTCTCTTTAAAGATTTATATGTAAAGTAGTGACTATAAGCATAAAAAAATAGTTCGTAAAAGCGGTTTTTCGTAAAACGAAGAACTGCTTTTTGATTATGGTATAATGAAGTAAGAAAATACCTTAACCTACTAGAAAACGAAGGGAGAAAACCTATGCCTAGACCAAAAACAAAAGAGGAGCTAGTGTTAGCCTCTAAGGAAAACTATGAAAAACTTAATCTCCTAATTTCTCAGTTAAGTGAAGAAGAGCTACAGACTCCTTTTGATTTTTCAAAAGACCAAAAGAAAAAAGAAGCTCACTGGAAAAGAGATAAAAATTTACGGGACGTTCTGATCCATCTCTATGAATGGCATCAGTTACTTTTGAGCTGGGTTTATTCTAATCAAAAGGGACATGAACGATCTTTTCTTCCTGAGCCTTATAATTGGAAAACTTATGGAGAAATGAATGTCGCTATTTGGAAGAAGCACCAGAAAACATCTTTAGAAGAAGCGACTAAACTACTAGAGCAATCGCATGAAGAGGTTTTAGAGTTGATGGAAGGCTTCAGCAATGACCAACTCTTTACCAAAGGTTTCTATAAGTGGACGGGAGGGACAAGTCTAGGTTCCTACTTTGTCAGTAGTACCTCCAGTCACTATGACTGGGCTCTGAAAAAACTCAAAGCTCATCAGAAAAATTGTAAGAAACGTTAATTGAAGTGCTCATGAAGTTTAGAAAAGGTTTTTCTAAGTTTCGAATAGCTTGGTGCTCGTAATTTTAGAGCTATTCTAGCTTTAGAATCCTTCTAAAATTAAAATTTAGGGTTATCATAGACTTAGAATAGGTCTAAAACATTTATTTTAATGTAATTCTAAACTTAGAATTACATTGATATTAAAGGGATTGAACTGTTCGATGCTTAGAATAGCTTGATTCTGAGAAATGTTAACTAGAAAATGATTCGAATAGCTTTTTTCTGATATAGGATGATAGATAGATGGGGGAAATGATGAGCATACAAAAAGAGAAAGTTAAAAAAGAGTTGGTGTCCCTCTGTTTGGGAGAGTTCACAGCCGTCCTATCTATTTGGTTTTGTTTTTTTCTTTTGAAAAATAGGCTTGGTGATGTGAATAGTCTAGTAACCATTCTCTATCCTCTGTCTTTACTGACATTTATTTTGCTTCAAGGTTCAATCTATTGGGCGATTTTGATTAGAAGACTCTCGAAACCTCAGTTCGGAAGCGCTAGTGTCCCCAAACTATATAGTGGTTTCAGAATACTAGACCTTGTTTTACTTATTTCAGGCTTTACTTTTATTGTCTGGAACACGCAAAGTGTCCAAGTGGCTGTCTTAGCCACGTTGATAGAGTTTTTTGCCCTTATCGAATGGCTTAATTACTACATTGTACGCCTATCTTATAGTTTGAACCCGCTTGTTTTATGGAAACGAATTACTAAGGGAAAACTTGAAAAGAGTAGAATAGCCAAGGAGTTGGGGTAAGGGAGAATGAATGTATGTTTTAGATACTATCAATATAAAACTTTAGTTGACGTTAAATAATATTAAAAATGAGTAGGAGAATATCTATGTCTGTAGGGTTAATGGTTGGTTATAATTGGTGGACTATAGGAGAAGGGAGTCTTTTTAATTCATTCTTTTCGACTATTTATGTTCGCTTAGAAAATAATGAGTGGGGAAGTAGATACCCAGTAATAATGAATAAGCTTTACTGGGGAGATGTTCCTTTTGAATCTGTTGAAAGAGGAATAGAGGAGTTGTTATCTATCCAAGAGGAGTTGAAAAAATTTCTCCCTCAGGATGTTATATGGGATTTTGAAGATTTGTCACTCACTCCTCCTTGGGGAAATAATATCGCAGAGCATATAACAAATTTATCGCATTATTTCATAACGAGTTCCGGAAAAGATTTAATAGAAGTTTTGCTGACTAGTTTTAGCTTTTCACTTGAGCACGGTCAAAATGTGAGTGTAAAAAGTATTTGAAACTCAATAAATCAAAGATTCATTTATGCTATAATATTCTTAATGAAACTCAGAAAGGAAGCTCAATGTTCAATAAATTTCTACTCTTCGAAATTACTTAATGGAATAAATCAAATAGTTATAGAGAATGTGCAAAAATGAATGAAAAATTACTTTTCTATGTTATTACTCACCTCTAGTCAACCATTAAAAATACTGATTTGATTTTTGTGATGAAAGTCAGGATCTTCACCAGATTTGCTAGTCATGATGAGTTGATGGCATTGATTGGTTTTTACCACGATTGACATAATCGTTAGTTTTCTCAAATGGCTTAATTATTATTTTTGAAAGGTCTTTTATGGAAAAAATTCTATCTTTAGGTCTGACAGGTAGGAAATTACTTGCTCAGGGTTTCTTATTTGTTCTGCTAGGTCTTATCTTGATGGTTACGGGGACTTGGTTGCCAGTAACGGTTATTCGACTGGTTCTGTTTTTAGCTTGGA